>JAWXBT010000165.1:0-5287 GCA_034440315.1 bacterium | reverse complement strand
TCTGTTTCTTGCAATCTACACACCTGTCCTTTATGTGTTCCGTGTTGTAAGTATAAAACTTGCCATCGTCCTCGTACGTTTTCAACATATATTTGTTATTATTTGTAATATCCTGCGTCTCCTGGGTTTGGTATCGGCACTTCTGTCGCCACACAAATCTTTTCCATATATTCCCCAAACTCCGCCTTTGATAATTCTGTTGTACTTTGTGACTTCTCAAAGTCATATACTCCCTTGCGACCTTTAATCTTTACAATCTTTCTAGGAAGTAAGTTTGCTCTGAAGTAAGCGTGCAAATCGTCTGCATCGTTTCCAGTTTCTCTTGCTATTACAGTTAGATAAACCCAGTAGAAAGCATTTTGAGTAAGTGTCCGTTTGTTTTCTAGTGGCGTGAGGTGAAACCTTGCTTTTGGATTATCTACGCAGTAATCGTGGAAGCTCGCAGTCTGGTAGTCAGTGAGGTGTGGCTGATTATTCTTTTGTTCTATAAGCCAAAGTTTCATTTTTATATATTTGGTGGATTATCAATATCAATAGGACTTGTCGGCTCTTGAATATCCCAATTACCTACAAGCCAGCTTCTCCAGTATTTTATTCTTGCTTCTGTTGGCGTGTTTTCAGCGATAGCAAGGTCTACTGCCATACGAATTGTCGAGCTTGTCCGAATACCCAATTCCTTGTTTTCTTGGCTTTTCTGTATACCCTCTTGTTTTGCCTTCATCATACCAGCCCCGAAACCGCTTTTATTGCCACCCATTTGCCCCGTAGACGCATTTTCCTGCTTTGGAGGGTACAATGTCTTATACCCCTTGTCATTAGTGTAAATTACGCCTGTTACCTTATGCCCTGACATAATTGAAGCCCAGTTAGGGAAGTCGCCCCAAATTGATACCTTTTCAAACTCTGCACCCGACTCGTCTTTTAGCGTTGCACTGATAACATCTTTACCTGTTGTTGTTTTCTTTTTTTCTGACCAAATTATTTCAAAGTTTTTGTTCATATTTTTTTATTATTATTCTCCACGTTGTGATTGCCCGTCAAAGTCTATGTCTGATACATCTGCGTCTACCCCTAGTTCGTTTTGGGCGAACATAGCACCCTTTACACCCATTTTTTCCCAGCGTCTAAACTTGTTACGGATAATCTCTTTTGAGTTGTTTACCAAAGGCGAGTCGTATTGAGTTATTATTTCTTGTAAAATGTTCATATATTTATTCTGTTACTCCTGAAGAAAAGTCTAACGGCTCTGTTGGTTTTTCCTCTGGGGTGTCTGATAAAGCAAACATTATTTCGTATAAGACGCTGGGGTCTTCAATATGGTTTTTTAACACTTCGTTTATGTGCTCTAGTTGTTGTGGTGTATACATTATATTTTTGTTTTAGCCCAATCTTCATCTGTGCCTACCCATTCGAGGTCTCCTTCAGAATCTTGTCCAACAAGTGTAAGGTTATCTACCAAAGCGAGTAATTCTTGTGCTTCATAAACCATATGTTTTTTATTACTTACTAATACATGTATTATATACTATCTTGATTGACGTATCAATCGCCACTTGTGGATAACTTTGATATAAACACCTATACATTAGACGATATCTTTTTTTTGAGTCTTTTAGCCTCGACCCTTATTTTGGCATCTTCTGTAGTTTCTCCAACATATCGCATTTTTTCGTAATACTTATCATCTGTTATTTTTAGTTCGTAAGATTTTCGCATATTTCTTTATTTATTTGTTTTGTCTAGGGAGGAGAGGAGGGTGTCAGCTTCTTGTTGTGTCTTAAGTATTTTCTTAATATCTACTCTTAATAATTCATCTTCTTCCAACCTGAAACCAGATTTTGAGTCTTTACGATTTAAGTTTGTACAAATAACATCGAGTTCTGGTTCACCACATCTACTTGACCAATTCCACCACAATGCTTTAACTACTTTATTTTTTTCATAGTCTACATAGTAAACTGTGTCTAATTCTTTGAAGTTGCTTTTCATTCTATTTAATTATCGTTAAATTATTAAGTGCTTCCAATGTTCCCTTCATTTGAGGCATTTCTTCTATCTCTTTCTCTGTCAATGGTTTGTCTAGAGAGGAGAGGATTCTCTGTCGTTCGTGATTGATAATTTTTACAATTTCATCTCGCAATGTGGCGTAAGTCCTTGAGTCAAAATTCAGAGGTTCGTCAATAACCTTTTTTACCCTCTCTCTTTCTTCTTCTATGGCTTGGTGGATTGAGGTGGCGCCTATTTTCTTTGATCTACCACTCACTCTCTTACAACCCTCACATTCGCAATTTTCGCTGTAGTGCATTCCTTCAATTGTCATATATCTTTATTTATCTGGTTTGTCTAGGGAGTACAAAACAAACAATGTCAATTCTTCGTAATGAGTACCATTTTTGTTTATTCTTTGATTGATGAAGTAGTCCATCCTCTCTACTTTTATTTTAGGGTTGTCTGAAAGCCACACATTTAATGAAAGCTCTATTGCTTCCTCAGTTATTATTATCCCCAGTGTGTGGGTTGAGAATGTTTTTGATTTCATATATTTTTATTATTTGTTAGTGTCTAGGGAAAAGAGGAGGTTGCAAATCATTCTGTATGCATGTTCTGTTCTTCCGTTGTGTAACTCCGTGTGTATTTCTTCTATCTCCCCCTTCACCCTCTCCCTATCTTCTGCTAGGGCTTGTGCGATTTTGGAGGTGAGGAAGGTTCTTACTTCGGGTTTGGCATCATACCAGCCTTCCTTAGGGTCAGTTGCTCCAAGGTTAGGAAACATCTCATCAAACTCCGCTAAGATTTTTTCAGTGTAGGTCATGTTATTTACTTATTAATAACTTTTGCCAAGTTTTCATACCCTACAAATTCGTATTGACCATCTGGTGTTTTCATTCCTTTCATAGAATCTAATTTTTTTACCATTTCATCTTCTGATATATCGCCTGTCGTTTCCATTGAAAACTTGCCGATTAACTGTAGTCCATCCAGACCTTCCATAAAGGCCACAAGCCTACTTTCTATGATAGGGGAGTATAGTAATGTGTATTGATATATCATATAGCTTTATCTGGTTTGTCTAGGGAGGAGAGGAGGTCGTCTCTTACTAATTTATGTTCTACCTTTTTTAACCCTAACTTTTTTAGTGCTTTCATTTGCCAGTTAGGCATTTGCCAGTAGACATACATTTTTTCGCCTTCTTTTAATGCGTCTTGATATTCTTTCTTGGCGCATTTCTTACACCAGAACTCAGGGTCGAAAGGTTCTGGTTCTTCAGGGTCGGCACAACCATATATAGTTCCTGCGTCAGCGGAATATCCACAATAAACTCCACATATTTGGCATTTTGGTTTTGTGTCGGTCATACGCTAGTGGGGTTAGTGTCTAGGAAGAGGAGGAGGGCATCTGCAAATTCGTGTCTACCCCAATGTTCACAGTTATATTTGCCACCAACACAATCACAAGTACCCCCTCTTAATTTCTCTATCTCCCCCCTCACCCTCTCCCTTTCTTCTGCTATGGCTTGGTGGATTCTCTGTCTAACTTCTGATTTTGACTTTGGGACTACGGAGCAGAAATCTCGCACCATTTCTTCTATTTTTTCTGTGGAGGTCATGTGGCTAGGTGATAATAGCTTTGTAATCTTTACCATCTACATTTACTGATACTTCTTTACCTGAAAGAGAAAGCGGTGCGTTTAGTTTAATACCCGTTATTTCTTCCCAAGTCTTTTCGTCAAAGTTCGGCAATTCTTGAAACCATTTCTTATCACTATCACTTGCGCGATTCCAGTATTCAGCCCAAGATTCTTTATAGGTTAAAGTTTTAAGAAGTCCACCCATCTGCTTAGCACTTTCTGTTTGCTCGTTTATTGGTAAGGCGTTTAGTTCTACCCAAGCACAAATTTTTAAGTCTGGGTACACTTGAACGTTAAAATCTGAATACTTGATACTGCTTTCCTTATTAAAGAAACGCATCGTTGGCTCATCAGTATTAAACCAGCCAGAGTTGTAGTAGCCAGAGTTGTAGTAGCCAGAGTTGTAGTCGCCAGAGTTGTAGTAGCCAGAGTTGCGGTCGCCAGAGTTATAGTCGCCAGAGTTATAGTGGCCAGAGTTGTAGTAGCCAGAGTTGTAGTCGCCAGAGTTATAGTGGCCAGAGTTGTAGTAGCCAGAGTTATAGTCGCCAGAGTTGTAGTAGCCAGAGTTGGAGTGGCCAGAGTTGGAGCAACCTGTGTTTTTTAATTTATGTTCTTCTTTACAATGATTGCATTTTGACTTTGGGACTACGGAGCAGAAATCTCGCACCATTTCTTCTATTTTTTCTTGTGATATTAAGTATAATTTCACATTGAAACTTCCCAATATCTCCCCTTTTTTTATACTTTCATCTGCTTCACCCAGATATTTTACTTTTATATATTTTACATCTTTAACCCAATCACCATGATCTTCTCCTTCTGCGGATAGTGTTTTTATAAGTTTTGCTTTTTCCTCATTCTCTGCACATACTACGAATGCATCGTATCTGTCATATCTGTTGTTTACTTCTTGTGATATTAAGTATAATTTCATATATCGTTATTCTTTATTATTAAGCTCTTCCTGATAAGAGGTTCCACAACCTCTCACTTCTTCGTCAAAGTGTTCTGCGTTAAAGTCAGTGTCTATGTAGGTGTCGCACTTGTGGCAATATACTATACTCATAGATTTATCTGTTATTTATTTCTAATAATTTAGCTCTGTATACTTTAAGTGCTGGTGCTTGAGCCTCAATGTATTCTTTGTGCGCAGGTTCCGTGATTGCTTGGTATTCTTTGTATGCTGGCTCTATGGTTGCTTGATATACCTTGATCGCTGGCTCTATTATTTCTTCGTATGCTTTAAGTGCTGGGGCTATGATTGCTTCGTATCTTTTGAGTGCTAATTTTGTGGTTACTTCGTATTTTTTGGTGCTGGTGCTTGTGTTGCTTCGTATTCTTCGCAGGCCTCGTCTTTTTGTTCTTGTTTTGTTTTCATATATTTATTCTTTATCTGTCAATGGTTTGTCTAGGGAGGAGAGGAAGTTGTCAAACTCCTTGTCGCTACACATAATCATTCTCGGAGTATTTGGTACAAGTTTCCACATTGGTGCTTTTCTAATTTTATCCACCACCCTCTCCCTCTCTTCTGCTACTGCTTGTGCGATTGAGGTGGAGATGAAGGCTTTGATGTATTCAGGTCCTTCATCGTGAATATAAGTGTCATCATCGACATCTGAAACTGTAACACTAATAATTCTTAACTTCTCAAACTCCTCT
>JAWXBT010000164.1:0-9995 GCA_034440315.1 bacterium | reverse complement strand
AATCATAGCTAACCCGAAGGGTTAACAAGAAACAAGATTTAACATAGTCTCTATTGCTATATCTTGTGATTCGGCAAAGACTTTTGAAAAACACTATAGAGTTATGAAGAGAGAGATTCTGGCTGGCCTTTCATTGGGTCTGATTTTAGGCTTCATTGGATTTTTTAGAATTGCAATTTGGTCTCAGTTTGGAAATATTTATGGCCCACATTGGCCACTGGTTGGTGCCACAGTGGGTCTATCGTTAGTGGCAGTTGTATTATGGGGCGCAATAGCTGGAGCAATGCTGCCATTAATTCTAAAAAAACTTGGTGCCGATCCTGCCGTTTCTTCAGCACCTTTCGTTGCAACAATGGTTGATGTTACGGGACTTGTTTTCTATTTTAGTATTGCTGCACTAATTTTAAGTGGCACAATTCTCTAATATTGAGCACAAAACATGCTTCTAACAGAAAAGGTATGTAACTAATTGTTGGAATCTTTCTTAATCAACAAACTGTGCTGCTTTGACAAAGAAATCTACTTCACCACAAACAACAATTGTATAAGATTCTCCAGCTAGAAAGGTGTGCTCTTGAGAAATCACTTGCAGATTATCAGCCGATCTTGAAACACTAAGTCTATAAAGACCCGGATCTATAATTTGGTAGCTAGAAGCTTGACCATAGGAGACCTCTCCAGAGCTATTTCCTAAGGTTGAAGTTAGGGCAAAGTTTATCTCAGCAGCTTTGTTTAAGGTATGAACTACCTTAATTGCAACTTTCCCTTTGGGAATCTCTCCCGCATCATCACTTAAAAGAATGACGCGCAGTCCAAGTGCATCTTGATCTCCGAATAGAATTAATGATGATGGAATCTCCGGGTTATAGTCAGCACTAACCGAGGCTAAGGTAGTTCCATCGATTGCACCTCTGTTTACCAAGAAGCGTTGTGATCCAGCTTCTGCTGAAAATCGATCTGAAGTAGTTGCAAATCTAGTTGCAAGTGGAGCTTCTGAGCCGGCAAGCGTGCTTATGACAGTGGCTGGCGGGGCATCCATTCCTGCATTAATCAAACGAACTCCCGAGCTACTGCCCGAACCACTACCACCTCCTCCACCGCAAGAAAAAAGTGAAAGAAGGGAGATGCAAAATATAGAAAATTTAATAAGATTTTTCATTTTAACCTTTTATATTACTGGAATTGGTTTAACTATGACTGAGCCGGGTGTTAAACCAAAAGCACTTTCAAGTTGAGTTGCCCCATCAACCGAAAAGATATCAATATTAAAAAGTTTTGCGGCGATTGTTTGGGCCATGACGGTATAACCAGTAGAATTAGGATGAAGTCCCTCGGGCAAATTGTAAAGTTGGCATCTAAAAAGATTATTACATGTTGTTAGCCAAGCCAGATTCAGATCAACAACAGTTAGGGAGTTAATACTGCCTAAATCCTGAATTACTGAAGAGTATCCATTTGTAATTGGCACTGTGCCTGCATGATCCTCAGAACCAGGAGGTAGGGTCATCAGAATCGGGGTTTTGCCGATTGCTTGAATAAGGTTAATGGCTTTTTGCAGGCCTCGATCGTAGCTAGGGCCGCTGATCTGATGGATAGCATCATTTGCTCCTTCCATAATAATGACATAATCAGCATTAGAGTTTTGAACAATTTTAGAAAGTCTCTCAAGTCCACCGTTTAGTAATTCTTCACCTGGATCCCCCTCGTTATCAACTAAGATTCCAATGAGTTGTTCCAAACGATCGGGATATCCGATACCTTCTTCGTCACCTACTCCATCTGTGATGCTATCGCCAAAGGCTAAGATCTTTATATTGTCGTCTCCATTTTGATCGGAGAGCTCAAGATCCTGGGCCTGCAAAATTGAGGAAACCAATAACAAAGTGCTCACAAAAAAGAGAGTTTTTTTGATCATAGAAATAATTAAAATAAGGTATAAATAAACGGAGCTACTGCCGAGCCCTGAGTAAGAGCAATCAGTAAACCCATAAGAAGAGAAAAAAGTATGATTGGTGCCAGCCACCATTTTTTGCGAACTCTAAGAAAGTCCCACATCATTAATAAGTTAGATTTATTGGCCATAGCTATTCTCTCTTATGCTTTAGTTCAAGGATTATATGACCAAAGATAGATAGGTCACAAGAGGTAGCAAATAGCAAAGACTAAGAATTATAAATCTAACTGTTTCTGGTTATTATCTTCAAATTTAATTGCAATACGTTCAGGATATGATTTCTTAGGCAGAATTTCCTCTGGAACTATTTTAGCTTTTGCAAACCAATCAATCAGTGCTTCTGCTGCGATGCGATGACCGATCTCATTGGGATGACGATCCTTACTTATAATGACCTGTAAACGGTCTAGGGGAATATTTTTGTAACCACTGCTGATGTCAATTGCTTGGACGTTGATACTTTCAAGTAGGCCGAGGGTTTTTTTATGTAGTGGATAAAATGGATAAGCATCATCGACTTCATATCCAAATAATGGAAATACTGCTGCAACCAAAGGAGTCTTGGATGTAAGGGCAATGTTCCCAATTTTTTGAATTGAGTCTTTAAATTGTCCCCATGAATCTTTTTTTTTAAAAAGATTATAATAATAATCTTGATATTCACGGTGGGCTTTTGTGTTTAAAATTCGCTGTGCAACATATGCCAATGAATGCCAATGTCGAAAAATAAATCCTTGCAGTTGAATTTCTCCAGTCATTAGATTTCTATTGAGTCCAGTTGGTTTGTATAATTTTATCTCAGGATCATTCAAAGTAATTTGCAATAATATTAGATCCGCGTTTTCAGATATCGCACGTTTTGCTACATCAATTTCATGGCTCGATGAATAGGAGGGAACGCCGTAGTTTATGACCTCAACACGTTGTTGTTTTGAATTGAGGTTTAGCCAACGTTCTAGCCTCTTACTAAAAGTATCATCAAATTGAATGTAGGGACCAAAAGAAAATGAATCACCTATTACTGCAATGCGATAAACACCTTTTGGTTTTATTGGGTTATGAGGAAAATCTTGAAAAGTTATTGCATTTTGTGGAGCAAAATAACTGCTAGGTCGATCGTTCCATTCTTTGTGTTTTAAGTTTGAGAAAACAAGCCGATAAGCAACCTCGATCATCAATAAACAAAAACCTGAACTAATAGTTAAAAGAAGGGTATTGGCAATAATGCTGTGTAATCGAGAACCTTCAAGTTTTGATTTTGGAGCCAGGTTTTCGGTAGTTGAATCTGAAGCCATGCTAAAAAAGGAAATAAAATTTAGGCACTTATATCATAATATAGTAACTTTTATAAGCCTTTGCTTTTCAGCAAAGTCTTATAAAAGTTACTATCCCCCAAAGGGTTAACAAGAAACAAGATTTAGCTCAGTATCCATTGTCGTATCTTGTGGTTCGGCAATTACTCATGAAAAACACTATATTTCTCTTTGCCAGTAATAAATAAAATATAGTTATTCCAATAAGTAATTTCCAAATACTTTGCTGTTGAAAACCTTGGCTTTACTTAATATATTTAGTTGGGATAATTATTTATTATCCCTGTGGGCGATCGTAAGTCCAAATAAAGATTTTCTTTCGGAATGTTCTTTTTGGACTTACTATATTATTTAAGAATTTAGTTAAGGACACACATGCGTAATTTTTGTCTTAGTTTTATTTTGATCACTTCCTTGCCTTTTGTAATTGGCTGTGGAGAGTCAAATTCACTAGGTTCGGAAAGTTCTGAAATTAGTAATGTAGAATCGGGAACCATAGTCGCATCCAATCCGCTTCCAGCAGATCCTGTGGCAAACAATCCTTCTGGATCCTCTTCTGGGACAACTTCCAGCACCTCAACCTCTTCCTCTACTAGCGGTCGAGTTTGGACAGTTTCGGAAATATTGTCAGAACCACGCAAAGGTGGTTCTGGTGGCGAAGCAAAGTGTGGTGGCGAAGGTGGATTTAAACGCTGCGTGTGTGCTGAAGATGTACCAGCCAATATTAGGTATCGGCCAGCAGTTAAAGAATGTAATGGTCATGCGGCGATTATTCTTTCTGGAGAATACGAAGATTCATTTAGTGTTGTAGTTCGCGATACTCAGAATAGAGATCGATGGCCAGTTTCTGGATTTAATGGATGCTCTGCTTCGCTTGCTGGTTCAGAATCACCACCCAAAAGTTGTAGTGCTTTTAAAGCTCAGGATGAATTTTCAATCGGAGCTGGGTCTAGAATATTTTGTTTAGGCGCTTCTGGATATTCCAGGCTTTTTGAGGACGTGGTGAGAATTACTATTAAGCTAGAGGATGTTCCAAACGAAAGTACAGATCCTTTAGAAAGACATTGTCTAGCAGGAAATGAAAAGCCTCTGAATTAATACGGCGTGTAATGTCGGGAGGCAGGTCCATCTGCCTCCACTTTAATCCAATAACTTTTCGCATTCGGATCTAGTTTCAAACTAAGAAGATCTTTCTTCATTAACTTAGTAAGAAATCCCATCGGTGTTATTACCAAAAAATATAGAAGCGAAAGTACAATCGGCGTAACTAGTGAACCCAGGAGTTCTCCAATTTTTGTCCAGATAAGATCGATCTGACGAAGCATCTCAGGCTTTAGTAGTCCCAGACTTCCAAAAAAGAATACCAATAAAGATAGATATGGAGCGGCTGGTCTTTCTTTCCAAAATAAAAATGCGGAAAAAAGACTTAAAATTAAAGCCATGCTAAGTCCGAAATAGCGAAGTTCTTTCAAAGTTTTTGGTGTAGCCAGAACTTTTTTTGTTTTCTTAGTCGAGCTCATATTGATCTCTCCAATTAGTATCGTTAGCTAATTTAGGTTGTTCTTCTTTTAAGAGAATACAATCTTCAAGCACAAGTGCGTCCATCTCGGTACGCATAAAGCAGCGATAAGCATCTTCTGGTGAACACACAATTGGCTCACCTCTCACATTAAAGGAAGTGTTAACAAGGACTCCGCAACCAGTTTGTTTATTAAACTCAGTGAGCAGATGATAAAAGTCAGGATTTTCCCGCTCATCAACTGTTTGAATTCGGGCGGAATAATCAATGTGTGTAACAGCGGGAATATCACTGCGTGGCACATTTAGTTTTTCAATACCCCAAAGCTTTTCTTGACTCTCTGTCATTGGATGGCAGCGTTCTTTTCGAACTGGAGCTACTAAAAGCATGTAAGGCGATTCGCAATCAATATCAAAATATTTTGAAACTTCTTCTTTAATACAAGCTGGCGCAAAAGGTCGGAAAGATTCCCGGTATTTTATTTTTAGATTCATTATTTTCTGCATGGCAGTACTGCGCGCATCGCCAAGAATACTTCTAGCTCCAAGTGCACGGGGACCAAATTCCATTCGACCCGAAAGCCAACCAACGACTTTGTCTTTGGCTAAAAGAGTTGCTGCAACTTCATGAACTTTTGCTTTAGGATGTCTATGATAAGTAAGTTTTTTCTCTTTAAGCCAGCCCTCTACAAGATCACCAGGGAATTTAGGTCCAAGATAAGATCCAAGTTGAGAATCTCTTTGTGCATCGACTCTTCGAGGATTATTTAAAACCTGATGCCAGGTAAAAAGAGCTGCTCCCAAGGCTCCACCAGCATCACCAGCAGCAGGTTGAATCCAAATCTTATCAAAAATGTTGGCTCTTAATATTTTGCCGTTGCCTACGCAGTTAAGAGCAACACCCCCAGCTAGACAGAGATTTTTTTCGCCAGTTGTTTTTCTAACATGGCGGGCCATGCGTAACATAATTTCCTCAGTAACTTCTTGTACTGATCGAGCTAAATCCATCTCCCTTTGAGTTAGAGTGCCTTCGGAAGTTCGTGGTGGTGCACCAAAAAGTTGATGAAATTTTTCAGATGTCATGGTCAGGCCTTGGCAGTAATTGAAATACTCCATATTAAGCCGAAAAGATCCATCTTCCTTGAGATCAATAATATTATTCAAAATTAGATCAACGTACTTTGGCTCACCGTAAGGAGCTAAGCCCATTACTTTATATTCACCAGAATTGACCTTAAATCCTGTGTAATAAGTAAAAGCTGAATAGAGAAGTCCAAGGCTATGAGGAAAATGAAGTTCATATTGCAGATCGATTTTATTTCCCTTGCCAACGCCCCAACTTGTTGTGGCCCATTCACCAACACCATCTAAAGTTAAAATTGCGGCACTTTCAAATGGCGAAGGAAAAAACGCAGAAGCAGCATGGGATTGATGATGTTCAGGATAAATAAGATCGCCATTGTAGCCAACTTTTCTTTTAATAAGATCACCCATCCAAAGCTTTTCTTTGATCCAGATCGGCATTGAAAGCATGTATGAAGCTAGACCGCGTGGAGCGAATGCTAAGTATGTTTCTAAAAGTCGCTCAAACTTAATCCAAGGTTTATCGTAAAAAGCCACATATTCAATATCTTTGGCTTCGATACCAGCTTCATTAAGACAATACTCAACTGCCTTAGATGGAAAATCAGGATCGTGTTTCTTGCGGGTAAATCGCTCCTCTTGTGCAGCAGCAACTATAACACCATCACGCACCAGGCAAGCTGCGGAGTCGTGATAGAATGCTGAAATGCCTAAGATGTGAGTTGTCATAATATATTGAAATCTTGGAGATATTAATGCTTTTTATACTCTATCTTCATCCTTATGATCAAATCAGCAACTTTGAAGAAAAATGAACGATTTGATTAATGTAATCTTAATTTATTTTTTGAGAATATTATGCAGATTAATTCAAATCAATTTCAAAATCAGAATTATAATCAACAAGTTAGAACCTTTGTTAATAAACCTTCAAATATTATGCAAGTCGGTTCGATCAGATCTGTTGGAACAACTTCTCAATCACAAAGCATTTCAAGCCAAACCAACCAATCTTTTATAACTCAGATAAGAGAGCTACTTAGTCAGGTTAGTAATTTTAGTTCAGCGATTAAATCTCAATACAGAGAAGATCGCCAAGATAGTTCTCCCATAATTCAGTCAGCATTTACGCTTGGTAAAAATGTCCAGAGCCAATTTGATAATATATTTAATTCTGCAAGTGGCACATCTAAATCACTTCCTGGAACAGGATTTATTAGTGCAGCACAATCAGCTTATGAAATTTTTAAAAACTGGGGACAGTCAGATCCGATCTCGGGAGCCGTTAATGGCGCAACTGTTGGAGCATATATTGGGAGTGTGGTTCCAGTGATTGGAAATCTAATTGGGGGTGCGGTTGGTGGATTAATCGGCGGAGCTTTAGGATTTCTTCATACAGGTAAACATGAAGATCAAATTGCGCGAGATGGCGTTAGAGATATCTTGCAGCAAAATGGGATTATCGATGAAAACTGGTCTTTGACACTGGCTGATGGATCTAAATTTAATATCGGTGTCGATGGTCGAAATAGTTTTACAAATCTTGATGGTACAGAAAGACTTGTTTATAACACCGACGGATCTAATCCTTTAACTCCAGATGCTATTGCCATGGTGAATCCATTGGCTTTCTTGATTTCTGGCGGTAATAAAAAACTGATGAATGATTTTGCCGGGTATTTTACTAATGCAATTTTAAGTAATGCGGATAGCATTGAAAAAGCCCATGAAAATGCTCAATTTTTATTTGCTTCTTTTAATATTCCGATGGAAGGAGCGCAGCAGGTCTTGGCACAATCTTTCCAACAAGGAGCCCTTAGCGAAGAGGAGTATGCTGTGTTTGCAACTTCGATGATGCATTTGGTGCCACAAGAACAAAATCTAAAAGCTTAGAATATGCAAAAATGAGAAATGTAGAGGTAGTTTTTTTATTGTTATGCTCTTTGTTGCTTGCCGTTTAACGCAATCCGTTATATACTTCAGATATGATTCAAAGCTTCCGATGTAAAGATACTGAGAAAATCTTTAATCTGGAACGATCAAAGAAATTTCCATCTGACATACACCAGGTGGCGTTGAGAAAACTAAGAATGATAAATAGATCTATAACCTTGGCCGACTTGCGAATACCGCCTGCCAATAGACTCGAGAAACTTCGTGGTAATAGATCGGGTCATTGGAGTATTCGAATTAATAATCAGTGGCGCACATGTTTTGACTGGAAAGATGGACACTCATTTAATGTGGAGATAGTGGATTACCGCTAGTGTAAATATGAAGAAAAATAAATTAAATCCTATTCATCCTGGAGAAATTCTTATGGAAGAGTTTCTTATTCCAATGAAACTAAGCCAAAATAGGCTTGCTATTGCACTTGGTGTGCCTGCTCGCAGAATTAATGAAATTGCTCTCGAAAAACGCGGCATCAGCGCAGATACAGCCGTAAGACTCGCAGCTTATTTTGGAAATTCGGCTGATTTCTGGCTCGGAATACAAATGGACTACGATCTAGATAACGCCCGAATCAAAATTGGGGATTCTATTGAAGATGATATTCGGAGACGAGCATAACAAACGAATCCATCGAACCTCGAATGACTCGGCTGATGATTCTTAACGTTAGCCCTTAAGTAAGATTAGCTAATGGAGCCAACTCGAAATGTCATAAATTCCAAGAAGGTTGACGTTGCGCTGAGACTTGAGACGGCAAGACTAATACTCAGAGAATGGAATCAGGGGGACATTTCTGATCTGATTGATGGCCTCAATGATTTGAGTGTCTCGAAGTCGCTCGCATTTGTTCCTCATCCGTATACCAATCAAGATGCGGAAAGATGGATCGCGCACTGTGCTAAAACTTCTCAGAAAGAACCCCATCAGAGTGATTATGAGTTTGCTATAGAACTTAAATCTGAGAGTACGGTTATTGTCGGAGTGAGTTTAATTCAGATTAGTCAATACCACGGAACGGCTGGAGGCGGGATTTGGCTTAACACTGGGTATCAAGGCAGTGGATATGGAAGTGAAGCCTTTGGGGGAGAAGGTAAGATTTGCATTCGAAGATCTCAACCTGAGAAGGCTTGAGAACGGTTTCTTCAAAGGTAACAATGCCTCGTTGGCAATGCAGGAACGGTTCGGATACAAGTTAGAAGGTGAAAAAAGAGAAGCGTACCGATGTATGGCCGATGGCGAGTTTAAGGATGAATGTATCACTGGTCTGCTAAGAAAGGATTGGAAAAGGGGATACAAATTCTGCCCAGTCGGAACGTGGTTATAGACGTTATCCCTGCTGAACAGTTAAGCTATTCGGGAATTCGTTTTAAACCAAGAAGCCAGAGTTTTTTCGTCCACACTCCCGTCGGCAACACTAGTCATGACAATGACCGTCTCTTCTTCTGACGCAGTGAGTTCAATCCCATTCATTCGAAGAAAGGCGTAGGCGCAGATCAGCCCAGCTCGTTTGTTGCCATCGATGAAGGGGTGATTTTTGGTGATTCCAAAAGCGTATGCTGCCGCGAAACGAAAGAGATCGGCCTGGTCATGAGTATGTAAATTTCTCGCTCGATCCAAAGCAGACTCTAACAAACCACGGTCACGAAGCCCAGATTGCCCACCAAACTCTCGGAGTAGCTCCGAATGCATTACTATAACGGCAGACAAGGGAACGAATCGAATCACTTAGCTAGTTCCCTAAGCGCATTACGGTATTTTTTCATGCCCGCGCGTGCGGCATCTACAGCGTCTTCAAAGTCCGGGTCATACGGAGTTAATCTTATACCATCAGCATCTACACTGATTAATACCTCATCGCCCTCTTGGAGTTGGTGAGCGCTCAAAGAGTCCGAGGGGAATATTGCCCCGAGAGAATTTCCAATTTTCCGAATTTTTAATTTCACCATTTCAATCTCCTGTTATTACATATGTTATAACATTTAAATAGGCGTGTAAAGACAAATAATATCCATTGATATTAGTAAGTTAAATGGTAGCGTGGCAGGGATAACAAATTCATGGTCGATATTTCTCACTATAGTGTTTTTCAAAAGTCTTTGCCGAATCACAAGATAAAGCAATGGAGACTAAGTTAAATCTTGTTTCTTGTTAACCCTTTGGGTTAGCTATGATTT
>JAWXBT010000163.1:0-2636 GCA_034440315.1 bacterium | reverse complement strand
GTAGCTCAGCCTGGCTAGAGCGCTAGTTTTGGGAACTAGAAGTCGGAGGTTCAAATCCTCTCGCCCCGACCATTTTCTTATATAGGTTTCTTATATAGGTGAAAGCAGCGTTATCATTATTCCGACACTTACCTTCCCTACTTGTCCGATTCACTTTCTACAGTTAACCTAAACTCTTAAATTCTATAGTTATCCCAATAAGTAATTTCCGAATACTTTTCTGTTGAAAACCTTCGTTTTACTTAAAACATTTTGTTGGGATAACTATTTATCATCCCTGCGGGGGATCGTAAGTCCAAAAAAAGATTTTCTTTAGGAATGTTCTTTTTGGACTTACTATATATGTTATTACAAGTTAGAACCTGAGAAATTCATGGCAAAAAAAGCAAAACGTCGTCCTGGTCCAAGTCTCTCCATAAATGATCGGATCCGACAACTTGTTTCAAGCTTAAAACAAACTTCCTGGGTTGAACGCACAGTAATGATATTAATTTTGTTATTACTTGCCGAAGTTCTTTACTTTGCTTTCTTAGTTCCCGGAGACTCTCAACTAGAAATTACATTGGCAGAAAAGAAAGAGAGTATTGAAAAAGAAAAAATATCTCTTTCTAAAGCAACAATTGAGCAAAAAAAGAATCAAGAAAATGCTCCAAAAAATCCAACAGCTGTATTAGAAGCACTTGATAAATTAGAAGCAGAGAGAAATCAGTATAAATATAATCCTGCTGGCAAAAAGGATCCTTTTCTGCCTTTTGATTTCGCTCCTAAAGAAGATACTGATACTACAAAGACCCCTCTTGAACGGTATGACTTAGGGCAATTAAAGCTGACTGCAGTCCTCCTGGGAGTTGGTGATGCTAAAGCAATAGTAGAGAATGCAGCTGGTAAAGGTTTCACTATTAAAATTGGAACTAAAGTCGGACGAAGTAACGGAGTAGTCACCGCAATAGATAAAGAAAAAATTGTTATCAGAGAACGCTTTGTTGATTTTACTGGAACGGAAAAAATCAATGAAATCGAACTTCGACTTAGAGTAAAGGGACTAGAAAATACTCGTTAAGCTTTTTTAAATTATTTCTTACAATACTGATTCAACCTCTCTATAGCTCTGTACCCTATAGCTTCTGATAACTCTTCTATTCCAACATTTTCCTTATCATCAAAATCAGCAATAGTTTTTGCAACTCGCAAAATCCTAATAAAAGATCTAGCACTTAAACCAATTTTATCTGCGGCCTTACTCAGTAATTTTTCACCCTGATCACTTATTGGAACCATTTTTATAATCTCTTGGCCTAATAAATCAGAATTAAGTCGATTTTGTCTTTCGATTTGTCTTGCTTGGGCTTTTTGAACCAACTTCAAAGTGACATTACTCGAAGTATCAGATTGTGAATTTTTTGCTCGACCTACTAAGACTGAAACTGGTACTGGATCAAGTTCAATATGAAGATCAATTCTATCTAAAATTGGCTGTGATAATTTTTTTAAATATTGCTGTATCGCTGTCATGGAACATAAACAACCAGCTCCACTTACTCCTAATCTACCACAGGGACATGGATTCATTGCCGCAATAAGTTGAAATCTTGCTGGAAATTCAACGCTGCCACCAGATCTAACAATTCTGACACTGCCGTTTTCAAGTGGTGCTCTTAAAGCTTCGAGACATGATCTCCTATATTCTGGAAACTCATCAAGAAATAACACTCCTCTATGCGCCAAACTAATCTCTCCGGGTTTTGGATTACTCCCTCCTCCAACTAATCCAACATCGCTTATTACATGATGTGGAGCACGCAAGGATCTTTCACCGTTTAAAAATCCTGATATTGGTAATCCTGCAGATGAATATATTTTAATTACTTCTAAAATTTCCGCTTCTGAAAGTAATGGCAAAATACTTTTATATGCTTGGGCCAGCATGCTTTTGCCACAACCTGGAGGACCGATCATCAGTACATTATGACCTCCTGCAGCAGCTAAGCTTAGAGCCCTTTTGGCTCTGTCTTGCCCCCATATGCTCGATAAATCGACTTTATTAGAAATTATATTTTCTTTGGATCTTTTTTTAACTTCCTCTGGAGCTATTTCGCCTTTTAAAATCAGATAAAGCTCTGCCAAAGAAGTTACAGGTATTATGTTCACACCATTTACTAAAGACGCTTCCTCGGAATTAATAGCTGGCACACAGACAGTTTTGACTCCTAAAGACTTTGCTGAAAGCGTCATTGGCAAAATACCTCTCACTCCTTTTATTGTGCCATCAAGAGAGAGTTCACCATGAACCGAAGTGTTTTTGAGAATACTTGAATCAATCTGTCCCGAGGCTGCTAAAATCCCTAGAGCGATTGAAATATCGAATGAAGAACCCTCTTTTCTTACTTCTGCTGGTGCTAAACTGACTAAGATCGGTCCGCCTGGCATTTTAAATCCAGAGGATCGAATAGCTGAGATTACTCTATCTTTAGATTCTCTGATTGCTCCATCTCCAAGTCCAATTATAGTAAACTTTGGAGTTCCTCCCCTAACCTCAACCTCAACTTCAATTGGAATTGCATCAACACCTTTAAGAGCACTTGTAGATACACGAGCAAGCATATAAATTTTTTTAAAAAAATTACCGTCTTTAAGAT
>JAWXBT010000162.1:0-3019 GCA_034440315.1 bacterium | reverse complement strand
TTTTTAGAAGCTTTTAAGAAAGGTGAATATGCATCGGAGTCAGGGATTCGTGAGTTAGGTGGCAAAATTGCACAAGCCTTACCGATTTTACAAGATACGATTACAGATAAAACATCCGAAGAAAACTTAATTAGAATTTTAAGTGGAATTCGAGAAGATGCCGTGCCTGGACTTGTATCAGCATTGAAAGATAAGAAACTTGGAGATCTTGCATTTAAGGTGCTTGAAAAAATATCGGATTCAAGAGTAGTAGCTGCTGTTTGCAAAACTTATTCTGATCCAACTCTGGCAGTGCTCCAAAAAAATCAACTACGTCATATTATGACATCTTATATTTCTGAGAGGCCCTCACAAGGTACATTTGTGGCAGTTTTCCAAAGTACACTTGAAATTCCATTTATTGAAAGCGCACTTTCAAATTCTCCTGTAATACCTTCTAGAAATCCTGGACTTTTATATGGTTTGAAGGCTTCTCTAAAGGAAGAAACACGAGTCGATAGAATTCAGTATCTAGAAAGCCTAATTGTTGATATTGAAAGAGGCCAAAAGATCGGAATTGATTATCCACTCCGCTTTAAACCAGATGTTCGTAAAGTTTTATTTCAAAATCTAGAAAATCCGATAGCCGATGAAAGACCTTTAGCTGTCCTGGTTTTTAACAAATCTGACTCTAATGGTGCATTTGGATCACAAAGCAATTTTGTCAAAGATTTGATAGCACATAATTATCGTGTGCTTTATTGCGAAGCTAATTCAGATGTTGATGCAATTAAGCAGCTTAGAAAAGTGTCGATAGATGCTGGAGTTGGCAATGCTCAAAAAGCACAGTTAATTGTTTGGGCTGGTCACGGCAGCTTTGACGCTATTGAATATGGAGAAGGCAGTAACGATGCTTCAAGATTAGATTTAACAGATGAAGATCTTATGCAATTTGCAACTGAATGTTTATATGAAGGTGGTCAGGTTCTAGATATCAGTTGTAGCAATGGGGCTGGTCGCGATTCAAAAAATAATATGGGAAATTTAATGAGACGAGTTTTCCCGCAGGCTGCTAAAGGTGGCATTTTCACATCAGAAAACGATTCTTATTTGAGTGGTTGGACTTTTGATAATAATAACCGCATAGAATATGTGGATTTTAATGGAAAAGGAACTTATTACTCGAATGTTATTCTTAGTAATCGTCCTCAATCTTTTGTCGCATAAAATTGATTAAGGACACTCTCTAATCTTAGGTTCTTTAGTAAAATAATCGCCCCAAGCTTGACCGATTTGCATATCATTAACTGGTCTGTTGTCTGCCGGTCCGAAACGAGTCGAAGAACATTCTGTAAAATAATATGTTGCTCCATTATGCAGGAAAGATTTTCCTTGAAAATTTCCAGCTACACCGATAGAAAGATGCCCAACTGGAGAAGCAGGATATTCTAGAAAAACAAAAGGGATATTACGGGCTTTAAGTAATGAAGCGTAGAGGATAGAGGCATCTGCACAATCTCCTGTTCTCTCAAATAATGACTCAATGGGATATCTAAAATATTCAAAATTTTTACGAGTAACTGAAAAATCGTAATATACACTACGCACATATTTTAATAATAAACCTGCTTCTTCTTCCTGAGAAGTTGCATTGATCGTAAGAGCATTTGCTAAATTCTTTATTATTGGATCGTTTGGTGTAATAAACTTTTCATAACTTAAATTCTTATGATCTAGACTTCTAAAGTGATCATATGAGGATAGTGGTAATTCAACGATTCGTTCTGCTTTTTTGTCATCGGTATAAACCAAAATGGGTATTGAATGACCTTCTCCTGAGAGTTCTTCGTTTTGACTTTCTTGTATTGGCTTTTCTGCAACTGGAGCAGCCAATTGAAATTTATGTTTTTGCCAAAATGAATCAATTGCTGCAACAAGAGCGACACCCATAAAGGTACCCATTGCAATCAATCTATGCGTGTTGCTACTTTTTAACCTTTTAATTTCTTCATCTTTAAGATCTAATTCAGGCCAAGACGTTCTTAATGATGGGTCGGTCGGTTCAATTTTTGCTGATTCATCAATCATAAATTTTTGATATAGTTTCCTGATATAGCTTCAGGATATAGTTTCCCAATATAGTTTCTCATGGAGTGGTATTCTAATCCATATAGTTATCCCAATAAGTAATTTCCGAATATTTTTCTGATGAAAACCTTCGGTTTACTTAAAATATTCAGTTGGGATAACTATTTATCATCCCTCCGGGGGATCGTAAGTCCAAAAAAAGATTTTTTAGGAAAGTTTTTTTTGGACTTACTATATATGCCCAGTAAAATTTATTGATAACTAGTTTATTAGTAATACTTAGGAGTTAACTTCATTTTTAATTTATGACTCAAAAAACAAAGCAAAGATGTTGTTGGTGTGGAGAAGATCCCATATACGTTAAATACCATGACTTTGAATGGGGTCGCCCCCTTCATGATGATAAAGCTCTTTTTGAAATGCTAATCTTAGAAGGATTTCAGGCAGGTCTTAGTTGGATCACAATATTAAAAAAACGGGAAAATTTTCGTAAAGCTTTTGCCGGCTTTAATGCTAAAAAAATCGCTAAATTTACATCAAAAGATGTCGCCCGCTTAATGAAAGATGCTGGAATTATCCGGAACAAATTAAAGATTGAAGCTGCAATTAAAAATGCCCGGGGATTTTTGGAAATTCAAAAAGAATTCGGATCTTTTGATCGGTATATCTGGCAATTTACAAATTACAAAACATTAAGAATACCTAAAATGACTCGAGATAAAATAAGAGCTACCTCTCCTGAATCTGATGCTCTATCGAAAGATCTTAAGAAAAGAGGGTTTAACTTTGTTGGTTCAACAATATGTTATGCACATATGCAGGCCACGGGCATGATTGATGATCATGTCGAAGGGTGTTTTCGTTATAAAAAGAGGTAGAATTTTCATTCTGCCTACCACTGACCTAAGGTCGGTGAAGTAGAATTATTTAATCTCAACTAATTTGCCTGCAA
>JAWXBT010000161.1:0-11462 GCA_034440315.1 bacterium | reverse complement strand
GAGCCAGACACCCGCTCAATGGCAGTGAAAGTGATGGGGGTTGAAGGGGAACGGCTGGTGCAAAGCTATGAGTCGAAAACCCAGGATCTGATTGTTCACAATTCAGCGTTTTTCTTTGTTAAAAACATCAAAGATTACTACGGCTTTTTTTCTGCCGTCGTTGAGTCGAAGGAGGCAACAAAGAAGTGGCTGTATCAACATCCGAGGCAATTCTTAGCACTCCTCAAGGGTACGAGTTCGACTCCGAAAAGTTTATTAACAGAACGATATTGCATGACTTTGTGAAGACCAAAACCAATTCCCATTAGGCAAAGCTTTAATACTAAATATTCTGCAAATTCTTGATTTGCAGAATATGATTCTATTGATTAAAACACTATTATTGCAGATTTGATCTTTTTCGCTGCTTAGCTCATTGATTCTATCTTACTAAAATCACAGTATTAAATGATACTTAGAAATAATTAGGGTTTTTGAGGCGAAAATCGAAAACATTTTTGATGTGCCCTAATCGAATACGAGGAACTTTAACTTGAATTATTAAGGAGCAATCATGAGAAGTAAACTTACTTCGGCAGTGTATGCAGGAATGTGTGCACTTGTGTTGTTCTCTCAGCAAGCAATTGCTCAAGAGGATGACAATTCTTTTACTTTAGGTTTAACCACAGACCTAAACAGTGACTATATGTGGCGTGGATTGAATCTCTATGATGGGATTTCCGTTCAGCCTGCACTTGATGCTAACTACTCATTAGGTGAGATGGGAAGTATTGGTGCAAATGTTTGGGCACATTTTTCCGCCGAAGGTGGTAGAAGTGCAGCAGAAAAATATACTGAAGTCGATTATACTGCTCATTGGGATAAGGCCTTTGACGGTTTTGCGATTTCATTAGGTCATATTTGGTATACATATCCTAGAGATTCAGATGCAATAGAAGATACTGCTGAATTTTTTGGAAGTATCTCAATTGATTGTCCACTAAGCCCATACATCGAAGTTTTTAAAGACTATGATTTGTATGATAATTACTACGCAGAAGTTGGTATAAGTCATACTTTTGAGACTGCTGCTCTTGGCTCAACAACTCCTTACGTTGCTATTGGTTATGCAACAGATGCAGAGAAGGTTTATGCCGATGACAGTGGTATTACTCATGTTGGGGTTGGAACTTCTTTTGAGTTCAAATCTGGTGAGACTACTATTACACCAAACATCAACTACAATTTTAGTGTTGATGATAATACAGATGATGAATTCTGGATTGGTCTTAACTTAGGATATAGCTTGCTATAGCACCTATTTAAGTCAATGTAGAGGGCTGTTCTTGAAAAAGAATAGCCCTTTTTTTTATATAAGATCTAGAATTTTAGTCTTCAGAGTTTGCAACTCTAAATTGTCTACTGATTTGCCACTAAATTGTGCAGCATCTAAACTGTCAAGCGCACTTTGAATAGTAAAAATCAGATCTGAATTTGTAATTTTGGTTTTTATTACAGATTTGATTTCATCATTTGAAAATGAAGTCGAGTCTTCATTGATTAATCTGTTAATAACTTTTCTAAGAGAGAGATTAAGTTGACTATAGTTTTTGGCATCGCTAACAAGATCCCTAAGGATTTTTCTTCTTTTACTATTGCTTATAAGTGATATTAACAACTTTGCAGCTAGCCAAAGCATCAAAAGTCCAAGTATGCCAAGGAAGACAATCCCAAAAGAGATATTTCTTGAAACTTTCTCCCAGAAGGATTCTACAGAATATTTTAAAGCGGGTGTGGGCGCTTCGTCTAAATTTGAATCTTTAATGGGATTTTCTTGATCTACGGACACGATCGATAGATTTTTTTTATCGGGACCCCCTTCAACATTAAATTCGATTGTTTTGGTTTCTGAAATTTCCCAATTTTTGGATTCAGAATCGAAATACTGAAGTTTGAAAGCAGGAATATTAATTTTGCCACCAACTTGAGGCACGATTGAAACCTTTAATATTTTTTCAGTAACAAGCTTTCCAGCAACTTCATATTGAGAGCTACTTGGTGTTTCTTCATAGACTTTAAACAGAGAGTTTTCCTCTATTTGTGAGGAGGAGAGAGGGTTAATATTTCCTTCACTTTTTATTGTAAGTTGAATAGTTTTTCCCTCAGAAAACTTGATAGGATCTTTGTCATATTCAAGAGTAAGGCTTGTTGGACCTACTACCGGAGTTGCAGTTTTTAATAAACCTTTGATCTCTGGGACAGCTGGTAGGGGCAGGACATTAAAGTTAATTTCAGGGGTTCTAAGGATCTTTTCGCTTATGTTGTTAAAAGCTTGGCCAAAGAAGGGATCATTAAAAGGATCCATGCCGAACATATTCAAGGGGTTTCTTGCGTTATTCATCCTCTGGCGTACTTTAAGGGTAATCTTTCTTGAAGGTAGTTTAAAATTACCTTCTTTTAATGGAAATATGGCCTTTCTGACCTTTACGGAAGTAAAAGATTTTCCCCTAACAATAGCTGATCCTTTTTCAATTTTTCCTATATCTTGAGTCCAAAATCCATCATACGAAAATGTATCAATATTAAACTCTACTGGTTGTGGCAGTGAATAGGCCGTAAGAGAGTTTACAGCCTGTTCGCCAACGTAAATACTTTCTTTATTCAAAGTTTGTTTTGCAAAAATTTCAAGATCTTCATCAGAATTTTCTACAGCGTTATTTTTTAAAATCTGAACAGGAACTCCGGTAACTGAGTATTTTTTTCCATTGATAGTAACATTGGCAGAAGGTGTTACTAAGCGTCCTTCCTTTTTGGGAGATAATTGGTATCTAAATGAAGTTTGACTAGACACTTCTCCATTAATAACCTGGATATGGCTTTCAGGTCCTATGAGCCTTACATCGAAATCTTCTTCACTGCCTAGTAATTCTGGATACTCACTTTCTGGTGTGCCATTAACTATGACTGATAGAACTAATATCTCATCAAGGGTTGTCGTTTTTGGATTTACCTCAATAGAAACAGAAGGGGAGTTATCAGAGTATGTGCTTGGTAGAGCTATAAAAAAATAAAAGCAGAATATAAAAATGTAATTGAAATATTTTACCATGTTTGAGCCGTACGTGATCTTAAAGGCTGTCCTTTTCTTTGTACCAAAACTGGACTTTGTGGCAAGGATTCCAACCAATCATGAGCTTCCGCCTCACTAATTGATTTTATTTTTTGAGAAGAGGGATCTGCATTGTCCTTATTATTCATAGGAGAGCTTTCTTGAGGTGCATCCTTTTCGGTTTTCATTTTTGACTCTTGATTTTCAGAATTGTCTTGAGGGTTTCCTTTTTGTGAATTCTTCTCTTCCTTATCTGAATTGTCTTGCGGTGTAGGTTGTTGATCTGAATTTAATTTTTCATTTGTTTTTTTATTTTGCTGATTTTCAGATGGCGAGCCTTCCTTATCATTGGGATTATTGTTTTCCTTTCTATCTTCAGGATTACTTTTTTGATCATGATTATCTGAGTTTTGAGAATTATCTTTAGGATCGTCCTTTGATTCTTCTTGCTTCGGATCCTCTTTTTCTTGCTCTTCTTTTAATAGTGCTTTTGCAAGGTTTAAGTTAAATTCAGTTTCTTTGTCACCAGTTTTTATTTTTAAAGCCTCTAGGTATTCTGTAATTGCATTATTGTAGTTGTTGCTCATTAGTTCGGCATTACCGAGATTGTAATGCCCTTCATACTTTTGCTTCCCAGTTTTTGCCTGATTCTGATATATTTTGAAAAGTTCCTTAGCTTTTTCAAAATCTGCCAATTTATAATATGTGCTGGCTAAACTTTGAGTAATATAGGGATCCGAAGGATTAAGTTTCCAGGAATGCTCGAAACCTTCCTTAGCTTTTTCAAATTCACCTTTTTCGTAAAGTCGATGCGATTCGAAAAGAGTAGCTGGTTCTGACCAGGCTATATTTTGAAATAAGAGCATAGTCAATAAAGAGAAAACAAATTCTCTTCGTCCGAGTAAAACTAGCAAAGCAAATATGCAAAGTGCTAGTAAAAGAATCCAAGGTCCAAGTTCATTGTATATTCTATAGTTTTCTACTCTTTGATTGTTTGTTAGGTTTTTTGTATGACTGCTAAGAGAGCTTTTTAAAAGCTCTCTTAGATCTATATCGCTGACGGTAGCTTTTCTATAAAGTCCATCACTTTTTTGAGAGAGTTGAGTCAAATTCTCCTCGTTAAGTTTACTAATTACAATATTACCTTTAAGATCTTTTATAAATTCACCGTTTTCATTTTCTATAGGAGCGCCTGATGTTGTACCAAACCCTAAAGAGAGTGCTGAAAGAGAATTTTGTTTCAGTGCTGTGACAGCCTCCTCTAAATTAAAACCTAAATCCTCACCATCAGAAAATAAAAACAAACGTAAATTTGAGAGATTACTTCTCTTCATTGTAGCTATCGCAGAATCTATCGCAGCATTGAGGCCAGAACCTTGAGCAGAAATAAGGTTGGGATGAATTGTCTTTAAGAATTGTTTAACAGCACCATAATCTTGTGTTAATGGACAGTAAAGATATGCCTGTCCGGCAAAAAGTACAATTCCGACTCTATTTCTAACTGAATTTTCTCTTAAGATTGAGAGTAAGTCCAAGACTTTTCTTTTTGCTACCTGCAAACGTGAAGGAGATATGTCTTTGCTAAGCATACTATGACTGATATCGAAGAGAATGAGATTGTCGCTGCCTTGTCCAGTAATTTTCACATCATGAAATCCAAAATAAGGTCGACATAGAACAAGAATAAGAAGGAATAGAATTGAAATCTTCATCAGAACTGAATAGAAAACTTTTAACTTAGAAGAAGTTTCTAAATTAAGAATCTTTCTTTTTTTTATGATTTGTCTGTGCGAAATCAAGAGGAAAAGCAAAACTGGCAAGATCAAGATGAAGAAAAACATAGAAATTGGATCGATAAAGTCCATATTATGGAACCTTTAAAAAAACGGAATAAGCAAAAGAAAGATAAATTAGATATGTAACAATCGCGGCCAGTGTAAATTCTGGAAAATATTCTTTAACTACAATTTTTAGAGGCTCTTCCTGGACTCTCTTTTCTAATCTATCAATTTCATTATAAACGGATTTTAGTCCTTCAATATTACTGGCATTAAAATATAGACCACCTGTTGAGTCAGCAATTTCTTTAAGAGTTTTTCCGTCATATTCTGGAGTTTGAGCAAATAAAGAAGAGATTCCTCCTATATTTTTGGATCCGATACCGATTGTGTGAATTTTAATACCAAGTTTTTTTGCAATGTTGGCTGCTTGTATTGGAGATACTTGCCCAGAGTTATTTGAACCATCTGTAATAAGGACGATTGCTTTTACATTACCAACTATATCTTTTAGACTTTTCAGAGCTACTCCTAAGCCCTCACCAATAGCAGTGCCTTCTCCTGCAACCCCGATATCTAATAAATTTAGAAGCTCTACTAGAAGTTCATGATCTGCAGTCAAGGGAGATTGCAGAAAAGCCTGTGTACCAAAAACTGTAATTCCAATTCTGTCACCAGCTCTAGTTTTAATGAATTCTGACACTACTAATTTTACAGCATCAAGGCGGTTCAATTGTCTAAAACTATAAGAAAAATCTACTTCTTTCATACTGCCAGAGATATCTAGCACAAGCATTAGATCTCGAGCTTCTTTAGGAGATTCCTCAGTTTTCGTTATTTGAGGCCTAGCCGCTGCGATTGTCAAGAAAGATAAAAATAGAAATCCTAAAAGACCTAAGATTGGTTTTCGAAGCCTGGTCTTTAAGCTTGGGCTAATTGTTGCAAGAAATTTTACACTCGGATATGGAGCTGCAATTTTAATGAGATTTTTTTTTAAGCAAGCCAGCACTATCACCGGTAATAATATTAAGACTATTGGATTTGCAAATATCATTAGACTTTTTTCCTCACGAGACTGACTTTCAAGGTTTCTAAGCTAAGAATTATTTGTTTAAGAATACTTTTTGCCTGATCGTTACTTTCAGCCATAAATCTTAAGGCTTCGAGATTACCAAGGTTTAGAAGTAACTCTTTAAGATATGTAAGATTGATTTCATCTTTCAGTTTAAAAATTTCTTTTTCAGAAAATGTAGTTAAGTTTGAAAATCGAGAATCGATTTCAGTTGCTTTTGATTCAAGAAAACGTCGAACTAAAATGCTGGCTTTTGAGATTTCAGTCTTTTGAATAATTTGGCCAGCAACAAAAAAATTAAGATCAATAAGGAGTAAATTGATGGCTTTATCTCTTAAGGATGATTGATTTTGTTGTCTAATATTTAAAAGGAATAAATAGATAATAATGATTAATACAATTAAAAGAATCCAGATCCAGGCTGGGGGAATATAAGGGAAAATAGGTATTTGAGTAATATCGTATGGTGTTGGGGAAGGATGCATATCTAATGCCTCTCACTTCTTTGAGCCATCAGCTGGGTAAGTGGCTTTAAGATACTATCTTTAATTTCTATAAGATCAGAGCGAGACTCGTTAAACAGCTCTCTTAAATTTTTAGCTCTAGCATCTCCCAGAACCTTTAATTTTTCCCTCACTCGGGAACTTCCTGAATCCAAGACAATTCGTTCGCCACTTTCGGCATCTTCAAATTCGACAAGACCTAAAGAAGGTAATGTGTGCTCAAGGGAATCAGATAATAAAACTCCAATTACGTCGTGTTTAGCTGCTAGAAGTTTTAGATCCTCTTTGAAATCTGAACTATAGAAATCCGAAATTAAAAAAACCACAGATTTGCGTCGAAGATTTTCTCTTAAATATATAATAGTTTCTTTTAAATTAGTGCCCCTAGAGTGATTTTGGGTTGCAATTAGTGAATTAATAATTCGTTGAAATTGCGTTCGTTTAGATGAGGGCTTCACAAAATCGTATATCCGATCTCCAAAAAGACACAGTCCAATATTATCGTGAGTATTTTGGGTTAGAGTTGTTAATAGAGCTGCAAACTCAAAAGCCTTTTCACTTTTTCTTTTTGGTGAGCCAAAGTTTGTTGAATTACTTATATCTACAGCAAGCATTACGTTGAGTTGTCGCTCCTCTTCATAGGTTTTAACATATGCTTTGCCAGTTCTAGCAGTAACTTTCCAATGAATGTGCTTGATGTCATCACCGGGTTCGTATTGACGCAGATCTGAAAACATTAAACCAGATCCTCTAAAGGAAGATCTGTAGCGACCAACAAGATCTGTTGTGACACTTCTTTTCGAGCGCAATTCGAGTCTTTTTAACTCAATTAAAGATGCATTTGAAAGTAGAGTTTCAACCGCTGCCATAGACCCTATGGGATTGTTATATTCTTAAAAAGAATTCCAACTACTTCGTCACTATTTACACCTCTTACTTCAGCTTCGTAACTAGGGATAATTCTATGTCGTAAGACATCTTTCGAAACTTCCTTAACATCATCAGGAGTTACGAAAGTTTTCCCTCTTATAAATGCCAGTGCCCGAGCGCACTGCTTAAGGGCAATACTCGCACGTGGCGAGGCACCCCATTCAATCATGTCTTTTAAACCAAACTTATCTGGAGTACGACTTGCTTGTATAATAGAGACAATATAATGATCGATTTTAGGATCTATATGTATACTTTGAAGATCATTTCTCAAAACTTGAAGATCCGTTATTGATAGAATCTTTCTTAATTTAGATGGAGCCTTCTCGCTTTCTGAGTTATCTGCCACCATCTTTAGTATATTCAATTCTTCGTCAAAAGTAGGATACCCGACCTTTATCTTCATTAAAAAGCGATCAACTTGAGCTTCTGGAAGTGGATATGTGCCCTCTTGTTCTATGGGATTCTGAGTGGCCAACACCATGAAGGGTTCGGGAAGATCAAAAGTTATCTCTCCAATGGTAACCTGACGTTCTTGCATGGCTTGTAATAACGCTGATTGAACTTTGGCGGGACTTCTATTGATTTCATCTGCAAGGAGTAGGTTTGTAAAGACCGGACCTTTTCTAATTGTAAATTCACCTGATTGTGGTTTGTAAACTTCAGTTCCAACAAGGTCGGAAGGCAATAGATCTGGTGTAAATTGAATTCTGGACATTTTTGCATCAATGCAAGTAGTCAGTGCTGTCAGGATCCTTGTCTTTGCAAGCCCAGGCACACCTTCCAATAGGACATGCCCTTTGCATAGCAGAGCTACAAATAGTCTCTCCAGCAGATAGTCTTGACCAACGACTACAGTTCCGATCTCTTTTCTTAACTCAGCGAAAATATTTTGTGAATTTGACATATTACCAATAAAATTAGGTTGATTATTTATTTTTCAATTTACGAACTTCTCTAATGAATAAAAGGACATTCTAAGCACCTAGGCCTAAGAGATTAGGTCCCTTGGGTCAAAAATCGATTATGTAAGACGAGATAAGGGTACCCTAAAATTCAATTTTCCAACAAGACCTAACATATTGACACTGCTTGGAAGTTTTGTTACTTGAAAGCCTCTTTAGAATGAAAGCTGGCAATCTTAGGCGCGTAGCTCAGTTGGTTAGAGCGCTTGCTTGACATGCAAGAGGTCACTGGTTCAAATCCTGTCGTGCCTACCAATTAGTTATTATTGGCTATGTAGCTAAATGTGTTGGGGTTACTTGTTATGTAGAAGGAATACGTGTAAGGTCGCTGCCTTCGATTTGTATTGATTTTTCGTGAGTTATTATGAAGTTAAAGACAAAACAAGCTGCAAAAAAAAGAATTAAAATTATGGGCAGTGGCAGAGTTAAACGCGGCCAGGCTGGAAAGCGACATAAGACTGGTAAAAAGAGTTCAAAAGTAACTCGAAGACTTCGTCAAACAGCGAGCGTTAATGATAAAGACATCGCTTTAGTTAGAAGAGTATTTCCATACGCAAGAGATATTAGACACTAAATTTTTAGAAAAATTTCTTAGGAGTTATCATGAGAGTTAAACGTGGATTTGTTAGAGCCCGAAGTAGAAGAAGGATTTTAAAGCTTGCATCAGGATTTCGTGGTCGTCGTAGTACATGTTTCAAGCTTGCTGAACGGTCAGTTCAAAAAGCTCTTAAATATGCTTACCGAGATCGCCGAGCTAAAAAACGTGAGTTCAGAAGTCTCTGGATCGTTCGAATTAATGCCGCATGCAGAATTAACGGTCTTACATACAGTAAGCTTATTCGTGGTTTAAATAAGGCTCAGATTTCTCTTGATAGAAAATCATTAGCCGAACTAGCAATTAGTCAGCCGATGGCTTTCAAAGAAATCGCCAATAAAGCTCAAGCAGCATTGGCATAATTGAGTAATTGTTTGAAATTCAGCATTGCTGTGATCGAGCCTCCCAATTTGGAGGCTCTTTTTTTGCTAGAAACCCAATGCAATCCAGTCCCTTGGAGTAAGAGTCAATTAGAAAAAGAGATAGAAAATAAAGATTCAATTCTTTTGGGAACATTTTCAGATTCTAAACTTATAGCATATTTGATTTTTCGTTTGGGTTTTAATGAAGCTGAAGTTTTGCAGATTGGTGTTGATTTAAATTTCAGAAAAAAAGGAATCGCTAAAAATCTTTTAAAAGAGGGAATAAAGAGATTGCCTAAAAGTATTGAGGTTTTGAATCTTGAAGTTCGTAAATCTAATAGTCAAGCAATTTTATTTTATAACAAAATTGACTTTAAGCAGGTGGGAGAAAGAAAGGGCTATTATCAAGAAAGTAATGAAGATGCGGTTTTAATGAGTAAAATTTTACTTTGATAAAAGTTTAATTTAACACGCAGAACTCGGAATGCATGGAGAAGAACGCCCCTCCACTGATTTTTCCAGTGCTAAAAAGTCTTTTCAACTATTTCCAATATATTGAGAGATATTTTTAACTCCATCTCTTTCCATCTGCTTTACTAAGTCCATCTTTATGCGCTTGATCAAACCAGGGCCTTGATAGATAAGAGCAGTATAAAGCTCAACAATATTTGCCCCAGCTTGCATCATTGAGATGACATTATCTGCCGAAGCGACACCTCCGACTCCAACGATTGGTAATTTGCCTTTTAAGATACTGAAAATAAATTTGATTTTATTTAAAGAAATCTCAAAGAGGGGTTTGCCACTCATGCCCCCAGTATCTGGAGCTTTAGATGTAATTCCCTTGCGGGTCAGAGTTGTATTTGTTGCAATAATTCCTGAAATCGAATTCTCTAGGCAACACCCAAGTGCCTCTTCGATTTGTACTTCATTAAGATCAGGTGAAAGTTTTACAAGGATAGGTTTTCTAAGGGTATTTGCTGCTTGTAGACCAGCTAGAAGTTTATTAAGAGTTTCTCGCTCTTGCAGTTTTGAATATTGAGCAACATTTGGACAAGAAACATTTATGATAAAATAATCAATGAAATCATAAAGTTTCTTGAGAGTATAAACATAATCTTCTGTTGCTTCCTCGATAGGAGTTGCCGTCGTTTTTCCAATATTTAATCCAATTGGTGGTATCTCAAAAGATTTTAATTTAGATTTAGCCAGATTTATAACAGCAGCATCTGCCCCAATATTTGGATTTCCCATTCTATTTATTAGTGCAAAGTCATTGGGAAATCTAAAAACTCTTGGCTTATCGTTGCCTTCTTGAGGTTTGGCACTAACAACTCCCACTTCGATCGCACCAGAACCAAAGGAAGAAAGAAGTTCAATCGCTCTACAATTTTTATCAATTCCCGCAGCTAAACCGATTGGATTTTTAAATCTTAAACCAAATAATTCTGTCTCTAGTCTTGGATCTTCGAATCTAAAAAATCCAGACAGAGCCTGATGTACAAGTTTATTTTTTGTTAAAAAGCTTAAGGACATTACCAATTCGTGCGCAACTTCAGGATCTAATGAAAATAAGATAGGACGGAGGAGTTTATAAATAGGCATCTGTTATTGGTTTTATCAGGGCCCTTTAAAAAATCAAAGTAGTAGTTACTCGCGATTTCTTAAAACATTGTTTGTGTAATTTTTAAGTTTGATAGGTATAAGTATAATAAACGGACTTTAATTAATCAGTTATTGTAGTTAGTTACAAATATGCAGGCATTTGATATAACTCGACTTTCCATGTATACTCCGCTGTCAGTTATAAAAGACCTATTTTTTAACTACTGATATTATTAGAGTTTTTCTCAACATTAAATCTACCAAAAGAAACCATGACCGTAAAGAAAACAGTGACTTTTAAGGCAGGCGATAAAGTAGTTTACCCAGCTCACGGAGTTGGAGAGATTACAGAAGTAAAAGCCAAGAAAATTGGAACTGAGGAACACAGATTCTTTGAGATCAATATCCTTGAATCTGGAATGAGAATAATGGTTCCAGTTACTCAGGCTGACTCTGTTGGACTTAGAAAAGTTATTGATCGTGCTACCATTACTAAAATTTATAAAATTCTTGGTGAAAGAAAAATTAAGGTGGACACCCAGACTTGGAATAGAAGATATAGAG
>JAWXBT010000160.1:0-12318 GCA_034440315.1 bacterium | reverse complement strand
TCAGGCAAATCAACAACCTTCATTAGCATTATCTCTATTAAGATAATGGGCTTTCAAACTGGCTGGAGTAAATTCCAGCCAGTTTTTATAGCTAGTGAAATAACTTCACTAGCTATAATTGTTCGGACAAAGATTGTACGGACAATGAAACCCTTACTTGTAGGTGCATTGTCTAAGGGGGTTATGTATACGGATCGCATAACTCATAAACAAATTTTCGAATCGTTCCTCGCAAGACGACCTCGGAATATAACCTAATTCTTGGCGCTCCCCGTGAAGAGTAAAAAGAAAAAGGTTACCTCGTAAACTGCTTATACGGGCCTTGAAATGCTGGGTTACTTGGGGCAAGTAATCTAGAAGTTCAGGGCCCAATTTTTGTTTAACTGGGTGCAGTTTGTCCAACTCTTCGTTATTTTCCAGCAGTTAAATTTCCGGATTAATTATCGTGTCCTTCAAAAAGCTCGGATCTTTCAAAGGATAATCCAAATTATAATGCAGACCACGACTTTCTTTTCTTGAGATTGCTGATCTAATCACTAACTCTGAAACAAGAGCTAAGTTTCTGAGTTCTAAAAGATCGGAAGTAACAATACGATTCCAATAGTATTCATTAATCTCTTCTTGGATATTACGAATTCTTCTTAGAGCTCTTTCCAGTCTTTTGTCTGTTCTGACAATTCCTACATAGTTCCACATGGCTCGTCTAATTTCATCCCAATTTTGGGTTACCACAACTTGCTCATCACTGGGTGTTGCCGAGCCAGGATTCCACTTGGGAACATTAAAATTTAAGTTTGCATTAGGTTTTTCAGTTTTAATAACTTCGGCTGCGCGATGACTAAAGACTAAAGCTTCAAGTAGAGAATTTGATGCCAAGCGATTAGCACCGTGAAGACCAGTATGAGAGGCTTCTCCAGTAACAAATAAGTTTTTAATATTTGTTCTTCCAAAGGTATCAGTAACGACTCCGCCACAACAATAATGAGCAGCTGGTACTACAGGAATTGGAGCAGTGGTAATATCAAAACCAAATTTCAAGCACTTTTCATAAATATTTGGAAAGTGGGTTTTGATTTGTTTTGCATCTAAATGACTAATATCTAAAAGGACATGTTCTTCTCCATGGACTTTCATTTCATGATCAATAGCTCTTGCCACAATATCTCTAGGGGCCAATTCTTTTAATGCATGATATTTATGCATGAACTCTTCGCCATTGACGCGCTTTAATTTAGCACCTTCCCCTCGCAAGGCTTCCGTAATTAGAAAGCTTTTTGCTTGGGGATGATAAAGGCAAGTAGGATGAAATTGGAAAAATTCCATATTTCCTACAGGCACTCCAGCTCTAAAGCACATAGCAACTCCATCGCCAGTAGCTATATCTGGATTCGAGGTATAGAGGTAAATTTTTCCAGCCCCACCGGTAGCAACCATAGTAGTTTGAGCAATAAACGGCTGCACTTTTCCAGTCGACATTAAAACATAAGCTCCAACAACCCGATTAGGATCAGTTTTCTCAATTCCTAACTTATGAGTTGTAATGAGATCAATTGCACTAGTATTACAGAAGAGTTTAATATTTTTATGAGATTTGACTGAGGAAAGTAGTTTTTTTTGAATTTCAGATCCAGTTGAATCGGCAGAATGAAAAATTCTTCTTTTAGAATGTCCACCTTCTTGATGTAGATCGAATTGTTCATTATTTGGATCAGAAGGAGAGTCAACTAAATCAAACTTTACCCCCCAAGAAACAAGATCCTTAATTCTCTCTGGGGCTTCAGTAACTACAATATCCACAATATCTTTATGGCATAAACCCGCTCCAGCAACTTCTGTATCATCTGCATGTAGCTCAAAAGTATCATCGGCAGATGCCACAGCCGCAATCCCACCCTGAGCCCATGAGGTATTTGATTCTTCAAGACTTTTTTTGAAAAGGATAGCGACAGATCCCAATTCGGCCACTTTTAGGGCAAAACTAAGACCAGCTATCCCACCGCCAATAATAAGAAAATCATGCTTTTCCATAAGACTGCCCCAGTGGTACTATAGTCTAATTGTTTTTATATATATACTAGCCTTGAAGTAAATTTGTTTGTAATTGAAATGTTCAAAACTTTAAAGCACTTAATATTTTTTACGATCTTAGCTGGCCTTTCTATTTCTGAAATTGCTTACGCTTCTCCAATTTTTGTTATTGAGAGAAAAGATGGTTCGATTACTTTTACTAATAAGAAACCTAGGTTTGAAAAATATTCAATATTTTCATCAACAGCTGCACGATTTTCTTTCTCACATAAAAGCCCTAAATTACGAACCCAAATCTCTGAGAAATTTCATAAGATAATAGAGTATGAATCTAAAAGAGCCGGAGTGGATACTAGTTTAGTAAAGGCCGTAATTCATGTGGAGTCGGGCTTTAATCCACGTGCTCTTTCTCACAAAGGTGCTATGGGGCTTATGCAATTAATGCCCGGTACTGCTAAAATGATGGGAGTCAAAGATCCTTATTTACCAGAGCAAAACATTCAAGGTGGTATTAAATTTCTCTCAATTCTTTTAGAAAAATATAGCGGTAATTTAGGTTTGACACTGGCTGCCTACAATGCCGGAGAGTTCACAATTGAAAAATATGGAGGTATTCCTCCTTATAACGAAACCATTAGTTATGTAAAAAAGGTTATGAAGCTCAGGGATGCTTATAAGGTTGCTCGTGGATAAGACTCTTAGAAATCTTCCAAATATATTAACAATTTCTAGATTATTTTTAGTTCCAGTTTTTGTTTTTTTGATGATTGATCCATCAGAACAGATGGTCTTGATTGCCACAGGCATTTTTGTTTTAGCCTCAATTACTGATTTTTTTGACGGGTTTATTGCTAGAAAATTTAAAGTGGTTTCTGATACTGGCAAACTTCTGGATCCTTTGGCTGACAAGATTTTGGTTATGGCTGCCTTAGTTATGTTAGTAGCTCAAAGATCAGATATTGATGGTTCACCGTGGGTTCCCGAGTGGATGGTGGTTATAATTCTGGCCCGTGAAATGTGGGTTACAGGATTACGTGGTATTGCCGCAAGCAAAGGAAATATTCTTGCTGCTGGTGCTGGTGGTAAATGGAAAAGTGCATTGCAAATGTTTGCTATTACTTGTCTTCTGATCCATCATCCATTGATGATTGCTGGTATTGCAATTTCTACGAAGATTATTGGAATTAATATTTTGGTTCTATCAATATTTTTCGCACTTTGGTCGGCCGGAGAATATACGGTTGTGGTTATGGGTGGAAAGATTAAGTAGAAGTAATCTAGTGACTATAATGTTTTTCAAAAGTCTTTGCCGAATCAGAAAAGATAGCAATGGAGACTAGGTTAAATTTTATTTCTTAGTAACCCTTCGGGTTAACTATAATTTTTGAAAATGAAAAACACTATTTATTATCCCTCCGGGGGATAGTAACTTTCTAAAGCCTTTGCTTTTCTGCAAAGACTTTAGAAAGCTACTATAAACTATTCTCTTGTCTCAAGTAAAAGTTGGATCCACCGCTGGAGTTTTTGGAAATGGAGTCCTTTATGCAAGTAAGTGAGCTGATGCCTGTTCAAATTACTCCACCATCCCTACCGCCACCTTCTCAATATCAAAATCAAAAGGATCCATGCCTGTTAAAGAAGCAACGACTTCAGAGGGTCTTAGTGCAGCGATATTTTGTTTCGTAATAGCTTCAAATTGAGCTTCTTGGCCATTCACTGAGACTGAAGTTAACGCATCCTCCAGGCGAATCATTCTGCCTTTGCCATCTTTATCCACACTTTTTGTTTTCCATAGATGAAAATCTTTGAAAGGAGAGAGATCTTTGATTGGTAATTTTTCAACTACTACCGGACGAAGTGTGTAGCTTTGTACCTCAATGCTTTCTTGTAGAGACTTAGCTTTAATAGCAACATCTTTAGCTTCGATAAAAGAAATTCCTTCTGGAAGATGCTGATTACAAGAACTGACTATAGTTTCGGCTGAAACTTTTTTCGTCAGAAAGAAATCAACATATTCCCATGTACTTGCAATCCCTAATTGAAGGGCTGGTCCAAAAACCATTCTCGGTTTTGGCGAGAAGCCACGAGAAAAAGCCAAAGGAATCTGAGCTCGGCGAGTAATTCTAAATATTAAACTTGCAAGCTCAAGATGCCCAATAAATCTAAACTTTCCAGTTTTTGAGTAACGAATTCTGACACGTTGAACAATTGGTTTTTCAGCTCGATTAAGCGGATTTTGAGGAGTAAAGGCTGAAGTTTCAGTGGTCGATTGATGCTCCACGTTCTCATGAATTGCCACTGGCTTTTCAGGACTTTGAAAAGGATAATCAATGGCAAGTTCATCCTTTGGAACAAAGTCAAGAGATCCTGATCCAAACTCTGGGCCTGAAATATCTTGAGGAGGCAGATCCTCAAGAGCTCCGAGCTCAGAATCTGACTTTGTATTTTCTATGGAAATCGGCAAGTTCTCTTTTTGCTCTCTAGCATCAATGACAGCTTGCCATGGGGGATTGATAATATTCAATCTTGTTTCGGTGCGCTGTCTATCAAAGAGAACATTTCTTTTTGAATCATAATCACAGGCCCCACAGATTGAGCAGCTTTCAGTTAGACAATCCGGAGTTGTTCTTGCAGCAGTAGCGCGCTGCCATTCTTTAAGAAAATATTTTTTAGAGATTTCACAACTAATATGATCCCATGGTAGAGCGGCATCTTCTTTCCTAGCATGCAAGTAATGCAGAGGGTCTACGCCGACTTCTTCAAAAGCTTTTTCCCAGACATCTCTTTTAATCTCTTCAACCCAGCCATCGAGTCTACAGCCATTTTTAAAGGCTAATTCTAAAAGGTGAGAGAGTTTTCTATCCCCTCTAGAAAAAACACCCTCAAGAAAAGTTGAAAATGCTTGGTGATATCTAAACTGAACTCCAATCTTTTTCAGTCCATTATAAAGAATTTTCTGTTTTCTAAGAGTTTCACCATCTGTAATCTGCTCTGCCCATTGAAATGGGGTGTGAGGTTTTGGCACATGCGTTGAAACGCTAACAATTAAGGATTGTTTTTTCTTGGTGATTGCTTTAACTCGTTTAGCGATATCGATGATTCCTAAGATATCATCGTCTGTCTCAGTCGGAAGCCCAATCATAAAATACATCTTGATATGATCCCAGCCCATCTGAAATACATTTGTACATGTAGTTATAATCTCTTCATCAGTTACGCCTTTATTAATTACATCGCGCAATCTTTGTGTTCCAGCTTCTGGAGCAATAGTAAAACCAGAACGGCGAATAGTTTGAACTTCTGCCAATAATTCAGGCTTTAAGGCATCGACTCTTGTAGAAGGAAATGAAACTGCTAGTTCATCATCAACACAATATTTCTCTTTGATCGCACTAAGAAGTGGCAGGATGCTGCAATAATCTGCCGTGCTTAAAGATAAAAGGGAAAGTTCTTCATATCCGGTATTTGGTAAGGTGTCTTCGATAATTTTTAAAATTTGTTCAGGCTTTCTCTCTCTTTGAGGACGGTAGAGATATCCAGCTTGGCAAAATCGACAACCTCGCACACAGCCACGCATTACTTCTATCGAAAGTCGATCATGAACAGCTTTTATACTTGGGACAATCGGTTTAGTAGGGTAGGGAGCATTCTCTAAGCTCGGCAAAGCTCGCCTTTCAACCATTGTATACCAATCGAACTTTGGTGTAACCCCGGTAAAATTTCCGGCTAGGTCGTAGTTGGCGCTAAAGAAAGAAGGAACATAAACACCTTTGATTTTAGCAACTTTTTCTAAAGTTTTTTGTTTTGAGAGACCTTCATTTTTTGCTTCTCTCAGTGCCACCATAAATTCAGGCACTAGCTCTTCACCATCGCCAATAAGAAACGCATCAAAGAAATCGGCCATAGGTTCCGGGTGATAAGATACAGGTCCACCGCCAATTATTAGAGGGAAGGATTCGTCACGATCGGCACTTCTAAATGGAACTTTTGCTAGATCTAAGATTGTCAAAATACCAGTAGCACTTAATTCGTATTGAAGACTGAAGCCTAAAATATCAAATTCTTTTAACGGAGTTTGGCTTTCCAATGAGCAGATAGAAGCTTCTTTTGATCTTAAAAGTGCCTCCATGTCATGTAACGGAACAAAGGCTCTTTCGGCCCAGGCTTTAGGATCTTGATTAATAACATGATAAAGAATCTGCATTCCAAGGTGGCTCATGCCAACTTCGTAAGTATCAGGGAATGCCAGGCAGAATCGAATATCAATATCAGCTTTATTTTTAACTATGGCACCAACTTCACCACCAAGATATTGGGCTGGTTTTGATACACTTTTGAGCTCCGATTCAGTGATGTTATTAACTTGACTCATGTATTTTTTTATAAATCATTAAGATTTATGGCACTTTAAACTGTTTTTACATAAAAAGGAAAAGCCATACCATCGTTTTATTTGCGACTCTTTATGTAGTATATCTATTTATCTCTTGGTTTAATCTTAATTTAAGTTACTTGAAGTTAGCCTTGATTTGTGTGACTGTTGGCGATTGAATAATGCGTCTCAAGTCTCCTTCTTTAGTCTATTAATCAAGTAGTTAGGTAGGTCAATGCGAGTTACAAGAATTGAAGTATTCGGATTTAAATCATTTATGGATCGCTTGGTATTGCCTCTTAATGCAGGCATCTCAGGTGTTGTTGGTCCCAATGGTTGTGGCAAATCTAACATTGTTGATGCTCTGAGATGGGTATTGGGTGAGACAAGAGCCAGAAACCTTCGTGGTGCAATTGCCGAAGACGTTATTTTTAACGGTACCGAAAAGTTAAGACCTTTAGGTCTAGCTGAAGTTACTCTTACTTTAGCTGCGCAAAATAAAAGTTTTTTTGAAGACATTCTTTCTCCTGGGCTTGAAGCAGACTCTGTAATTAAAGCTGTTCAGTTTGAGAACGAACTTGAAAGCCTTGAAGAAGAAATTGAGAGAAAAGACAGTAAAGGTGAAGAAAACCAAGTAGAGAAATCAGAAGAAGTTACTGAAGAATCCGAAAACAAAACTGAAAAGCCAGCTCCTAAGTTAACAGTTATAGATGGTGGTGCTTCGGGTAGAGCTCGTGAAGCGCATGCAGCGTCCTTGGCTGATAAATTTTCTTGGTTAAGATCCACTAATGAAGTTTAAATAACTCGAAGACTTTACCGAAGTGGTGAATCCGAATACTTTATTAATAGAGTTCCATGTCGTCTAAAAGATATGGTTGATATTTTTAGAGCAGTTGGTATGGGTGCTCGCACTTATAACATTGTGGCTCAAGGTGAGATCGCTCGAATCGTCACTGCTAAACCAGATGAAAAACGAACAATTCTTGAAGAAGCTGCTGGGGTTCTTGGTTTTAGAGAGAGAATCGCTGCAACAAACCGGAGACTTGATGAAACTCAGACGAACATTGCTCGCATAGCTGATATCGTAAAAGAAGTTGAAAGGAATGTTGGCTCTCTTAAACGTCAATCAACAAAAGCTAAAAACAGAGAAGCCTTACGCACGCGAATTGTTGAACTTGAGACACATCTTTTTAGTGATAGATTTGCTTCTTTAACGAGAACTCTTGAGGCATTGAAGGTAGAATTACAAGCCGGAAAAGATCAAGAAGCTGGTTTAGAAACCAGTCTTAATAAAGTTCAAGCAGAGGAAGGGGAAGTTAGAAGTAAACTTATGGGCATCGATGTTGAGAGCGATGGTCTGCGATCGAAAATTGATTCGATAAAAGAAGATCTCAATAATCGTGAAAGAGAAAGACAGACTAGAAAATCTAGATTGCAAGAATTAGTAGTTTTAGAAGCTGCTTCAGAAACTGAAATTAAAAGATTAAGAGAGAGAGAATCTACCCTTGCCGAGAGAAAGATTGTTTGTGAGCAAGCAATTGAAACCTTAGGTAAGTCAGAAGAAGAAATTACAAATGAAATTTCTGGTCTAGAAACGGGATCAAATGAAGAGCTTAGAAATGCGGCCTCTAGACTTGAAGCTGCCAGAGAAGCCTTACGTTCTGTAGATTACGAGATAAGAAATGTTAGAGAACAACTTGTTGGAAGTGAAAGTAAACTTGGGGCCCTTAATGAGCAGTTAAAAGCGGCTTCGCCAGCTACAAAGTTAAAAGAAACTTTGGGTGAAGAAGGCAAAGAGTATCTTTCAAGATCTCTAGGTTTGTTAGTTGATGGAATTACGGTTCAAGATAAGTATGTAAAAGCTATTCAAGCAGTCTTAGCCGAACGCGCATCTTTTCTAGTTTCAGATGATGTGAAAGGTTTGGGCGAGACATTTGTTAATAAGCTACTTTCTGATTCAAAAAACTTTAAGAAAGGTTTAGCTCTTGGTCTTTTTAGATTTGGTCAAGGTGAAGTAAAAGAGGCAGCTCTTAAAGCCTATTGCTCAGAAGAGGTAACACCTGCTTTATCCGTAATTCAGATCAAAGAGAATTTTTCCTTAGCTGTAACGAATATACTTTCAGAAGTTTATTGCGCAGAAGATCTTTCTTCAGCTCAAACTTTCCTTGAATCAATTGCTGGCATTGAGCTTGCAAAAGAACCAACTGTTGTTACCTTAGCTGGAGATGTTCTTACACGGGTTAGCTTTTATAGTTTTAGACATGAAGGTGGACTCGTTCAATTAAAGAGCAATGCTTCTCAACTTCAAGAAAGTGTTGATCAGTTAAAAGTTAAAGTAAATGAAATAACTCTGCTGAAAGAAGGAAAGGTTGCCGAAGTTTCTGCTTCTCAGAGTCAGCACGAGCAAGTCTTAAGGCAAGCTCAAGAGAGATCTCGGTTAGTAAAAGAGCTAAGCCAAAAATTAGGAAGTGCTCGCGGTCGTCTTCAAGCAGAAAAACGTCTCATTGATCAGATTAAGCAAGATGTTGATCGAACTACTTCGCAAGTTGGAGAGATTGCTTCTAAGATTGGACATCTTAAAGCTGAACAAGATCGTGTTAGATCTGAAATTAGTAATGAAGTAACAGAAGTAGAAAAATCTTTAAAAGAAGACTTAGATCGATTGAATCAACAATCTTCTCAAATTGAATCTCAACGTAGAGATGGAAGACATGAACTCTCTCTATTTACAGATAGGGTAGTTAAAGCTCGTTCTGAACTTGATTTAGCAAGGAGCCAATTTTCACGTATGGCATTGGATGCCCAAAAAGCTGAATTGGAAATTAACCATCTTAAAGATCAGATTAGTGAACATCTAGGCAGTGAATTACTAGAAAAAATATTTACTACGACTGCAGAAGAACAGCTGAAGTTTCAGTTATCAGAAGATCTTGTTTCTGAGTATCAAGAAGAAGCTTCTCGATTAAAGAATCGAATGATTAGAGAAGGCGAAGTCGATCCTGCTTCCGTAGAACTTTGTGAACAGGAAACTAAGCGGTTAGAAGATTTAGTGAAGCAAAAAATCGATTTAGAATCGGCTTATAGAACCCTGCAAAGAACAGTTGAAAAGCTAACCGAGATCTCTCAAGAGAGATTTATGAAGACTTTTGAAGCTGTAAATAAGAATTTTTCTGAGTTATCACCTAAAATATTTGGTGGTGGAAGTGCCCATCTCGAATTAGTAGATCCAGCTAACCCATTGGAATCAGGTGTTGAGATTGTAGCCAGACCCCCAGGTAAGAAGTTAAAAAGCATAGAATTACTTTCTGGTGGTGAAAAAACCCTTTGCGCTATCTCATTGATAATGGGCATGTTCTTGGAACGACCTAGTCCAATATGCGTTTTAGACGAGGTGGATGCACCTCTGGATGAGGCAAATGTGGTTAGGTTCCTGTCCTTAATAAAAGAAATGAGCACACAGACACAGTTTTTGCTCATAACACATAATAAGCAAACAATGTCGGTATGTGATCAGCTTGTTGGTGTCACAATGGAGCAACCTGGTGCTTCAAAGATTGTGACAGTCTCTTTAGATGAAGCTTTTACTCATGCAGTTAATAGTTAGTTTAAAATTTTTAGTTAGGTTTTTAATCGGAGGTTGTAATGGAAAAGTTTTCTGCCATTTTATCTAGTATTCCTTTAGATCATTTTCAGACTTTAAAAAGTCTTATTAATACATTAAATCTTAGTGCCGCTGATTTTACATTCTTGGTGGCGATCTTTGGCTTAGTTGTTTCTCTACTGGCCTTCAGCCGTGCTGGCTCAAAAACTGGCGGAGTTGGTTTAGCAGCAATCGATGCAATTAATTCACGGTTAGAAAAAGTAGAATTAAGTTTGTCTGATATTAGAAATCGATATGCAAATGCCTTGAGTCTTGTTGACCAGGAAGTAAAGACTTTAGAGCATGATGTTGCAGAAACTAAGAAAATAATAGAGATTGTTTTCTCCAAGAAAAACGGAGTCGCTGAAACAGCTACAGAATACCAAGAGTATCACAGAGCTGCTTCAGCAGATAAAGTAACTGTGCATATGCGTGGAGCACCTATCGATGTTCGGATTTCTAAGGGGCAAGACTAAGACACAAAAAAACGACACTGAAATTTCCAGTGAAGTTTCCCACGCAGCCGAATTAGAAAATGAAGATCCTAAAAAATCACTAAATGAAGCTTTGTCTAAAACACGACAAGGTTTTTTTAGTCGTATTAAAGGAATTTTTTCTTTTAAGCCTCAAATAGATGAAGAAACTTTATTGGAGATGGAAGAGATTCTAGTCTCAGCAGACATAGGAATTAAAACCGCCTCTGAACTCATTGATTCAGTTCGTCAAGAATTAAAGCGAGGCGTTATAATTGATGAAACTCTTTTCAAAGAAATTTTAAAGGGAAAAATAAAAGAGATTTTATTTGAAAAGAATCCAGATTTTTATACAAAACGTCTTTCTGATGGACCAACAGTTATTCTTATAATTGGGGTAAATGGAGTTGGTAAGACCACTACGATTGGCAAAGTCGCAAATTTTCTAAAACAAAAAGGTGTAAAAGTTGCTTTAGCTGCTGCCGATACATTTAGAGCTGCTGCTGTTGAGCAACTTAGCATGTGGGGAGACCGAGTAGGGATTGAAGTTATAAAGGGCCCAGCAGGTGCGAAACCGAGCGGTGTGGTATTTGATGCAGTCTCAAAATCAGTTAAAAATGATACCGAATGCCTTATTATAGATACTGCTGGCCGTCTTCATAATAAACAAAATTTAATGTCTGAGCTTGAAGGTATTAAGAATTCAATAATTAAGAATCAACCCTCAGCTCCACACGAAGTCTGGTTGGTAATTGACGGAGCTACTGGACAAAATGCAATTATCCAGGCCAAAGAATTTAATCAAATTTGTAAGTTAACCGGAGTCATAGTTACGAAATTAGACGGTACTCCCAAAGGTGGTGTAGTGATCGCTATAAAACGTGAGCTTGATGTGCCAATCCGATTCATCGGGGTAGGTGAGGGGCTCAACGATCTAAAACCCTTCTCCGCGGATGAATTTATCGAAGCTTTATTCGATGATAACGATGCTTATACTCTTTCTGCGGAAACTGCCATTTCTGCTAATGCGAAGATAAGAAGAGAGAGGCGGGGGTAGATTAGAGATATAAGGTATAAGTACCGCTAACATGACTAACATGTAAGAACGTTCGTTACTTTGTTAAAAAGTAAATGTCTTATATAAAATCCCAGGCGAAAGTTTCTGCTGATTTTCTAAATTCCTACGGAGCGTAGCTGTACTTTTTAGAAATTTTTTTGCTTCAGAACTTAATTTTGGAGGGAGTTTAGCTTCCTCAAATTCGGTATCAATTTGTGAAGGATCAATTAGATCTGGATCCTTAGAGATATGCTTTAGATCGTCAATTTTTCTCACATCGGGTCCTAATTTTTTAAATAGACTATCGTCACTATTCTATTCTGATAATCCCTGTAAAAAGGTGATTGAGAGCCACCCGTTTTTCTTCAAAACCACAACCATTGCTTAAAAAGGGGATTGAGCGTCTCTCGAATCAAAGCCCTTATCAAAAAAAGCTCCTTCCCCTTTTTTCAGGAAAAGTTTGCCCAATCCTAGCTTTATTATGCGCACTACAAAGCAACCTAAGATTCTCTAAATTAGATTTACCTCCTATAGCGAATGGCTGGATATGGTCAAATTGTAGATAATGTTTCTGTGTGCATCTCACACCATAAGCGGAAACAAAACTACACTGGGCATGATCTCTTTTCATAATTTCTCGCTTAATTGAAACAGGAACGTATCGAGTATTTTCATTTAACTTTGTAACTTTCCGTTCTTTAATTTCTGATTTAAATGATCTGATAAGCTCTACAAGAATATTTTCAAT
>JAWXBT010000159.1:0-11166 GCA_034440315.1 bacterium | reverse complement strand
CGTAATTTTTCTGGTGCCAGCCACTTTTTTCATTCTACCCAGCAACTTCTTTAAAATAACAACGATACTCTAAATGGATACAATTTTAAAAACCCTATGCCCCGACCAAGACGAATGTTTATTGCAAACGAAACCTACCTTGCAACTGCAAGGGTAAGATCAGGTTTACCATTCGTTCCTGATCGTTTAATCAATACGTTCATAAAAGGAGTCCTGGCTCGAGCCCAGCACCTATATCCAGTTATAGTTAGCGATGTAATTTTTATGGCAAATCACTTTCACATGATCATCGTCTGTAAAGATCCCGAAGTAGTTCGATCGTTTAACTGTTACGTTAAAGGAGAAATTGCGAAGGGTATAAATCGAATGCATGGACGCACTGGCCCTATATGGCAAGGACGCACCGATATGCCAATCCTCTTAACCCCTGAATCTATCATAGAAAAAATAGCCTATATTTACACAAATCCAGTAAAGGCAGGATTAGTAGATTCAATTGATCAGTACCCTGGTATATCTAGCTGGAAAGCTTTCCTTAATGAATCAAAACCTGAAAGTGTCCCATGGGTTATGACTTCATATTTAAAAAAGATCACTTCAGGATTTGGAGAAGCTAAACTTAGAGAGAATCTCATTGAAGAAATCCTTAATAAAAAAGCTTCAGAAAACAATCTTCAATATTATGATATTATCTTCGATCCTCTTGGCTGGGTAGATGCCCTCGGAGAAAGGGCTGGGATGCCTAAGAATGAAGTTAAGGAGAGAATTATTGAAAGAGTTCGAGAAATTGAAAAAGAAATAAGAGAAAGTAGAATTTCTAGATCAATCGGAGCAAAAGCATTAAAATCTCAAAGTTTATTCAAGTCTCACAAACCATCAAAATATAGTCGTAGAGTTTTCTGTATCAGTCACGACATCTCTCTTCGCAAAACATTTATAAATATCTATAAACAATTTGTAGAAACGTGCAGATTTATTTACGAAAAATGGAAAAAAGGCTACTTCCATCTAAAAATGCCGCTTGGTGCTTTTGCTCCTCCTCAATCAATTACTGCAGTTGCTGTTGCTTTGTTCTAAAAATAATAATTTCCTAAATTATCAATGTAATTAACAAGAAAGATCTCTTCTTTTTTTTAAAACTTAAACTTTGATTACTATAAGAACTAAATACTTTAAACGAAGATAAACTACTTAGGCTTACAATCTCGGCTAATAATAAATCATCATGGAAATCATCATGGTGGCTGGCACCAACGGGCAACGGGCGGGTATTAAAATCCCATAATCCCATGGTGGCTGGCACCAACGGGTTAACGGGTTCCAACGGGTTAACGGGTATTGCTCATCGGTGCTCTCACCCCGGCCCCATGGTCAAAAACCAAGCTTCCACCTAACCAACTTGTATAGATTACAAGGCATAAACAGAACAAAAGTAAAACTAGAAAAATGCTTTCAAAAATTGCCTTGTTGAATTTTGCCTGAAAAGCAATCCAACCAAAAAGAACACATGGGATTAATGTAAACAAAAATATCTTGGCCCAAAGATAATGTTGACCGACCAATGAATCTGCAACGGTGAAGGTTTGATTCACTTTCTCACTAGCCTCATGTCCAGAGTAATAAGACAAAATAGCAAAGACTAAAGCAGCAGTAATAAAAGATTTACTTGCAATTAGAATCGAATTTTTATTCTTATAAACACCGATTAATTGAAACAAAAAAGAGATTGTTACAAGCACAAATGGAAAAGAAACAAATGGAGGGTGTAGGGCACCAAAAAGTTCCAACATAGAAGTAATTTAACTTATGGTTCTAAATAGTTCTCTTAAGTACTAACACAGTTACGTCATCTTTGAGAATCCTTCCTTGTATATACTCAAGGAAATTATTGATAAGACTTTTAAGAATATCATTTGCTGAATCTTCAGGTTTTGACTTCAAAAGAGCGGCTGCCACTCTAGAATGACCAAATTGTTCGAGCTTTCTATTCTGAGCTTCAGTAATTCCATCAGTCAACAAAACGGCAATATCTCCTTTTTCTAATACAAAACTTTCGGATCCATAATCACCCTCTTCTAAAAACCCAATTGCAAATCCACCTGCCAAATATTCTTTGACAGTATTTGTTTTACGAGACAATACAAATAAAGGTGGATGCCCCGCTCTTGAAAAATCAAGTCTGCCGCTTTTAGGATCGTACAGGGCTGCTGCCATTGTGACGAATCTACCTTGCGGCATTTGTGGAGTCATCAATTTATTCATCCCATCTAATAGATCTGCCGGCATTTCTTTTTTTGTAGCCACCATGGCAAGCTTTGTCATAGATCCTATAAAGGCAGCTGGCAAGCCATGTCCTGTAACGTCAGCTATCATCATTCCTATTTTCCCATCTGCCACTTCGTGGACGTAGTACCAATCGCCTCCTAGATCCTCTAGTGGAATGTAACATGATTCAATTTCAAAATTTTCTCCCTTAGGAAGGTTTTTAGGCAAAAGATTCTGTTGGATTTTTTTTGCATCTTCTAACTCTCTTTTATGTTTCTCAGTTAGATCTCTTAGATGGGCATTTACCTCGGACAGGCTTGCAGTATTATCCTTACTTGCCCCAACCATCTTACGTAAACGAAGCATCGTTGCGGCTTTACTGATGATTCCACCTAGAGTCGTTTGCTGATCGGCAAGTTCGACTCTATCTAATTTTAGTTCCTTTAACTCTTCTAAAAACTTTTCTTGATGAGCAATAAACAATATCGGCAATCGTTTCGTAGTAGATCCATCTCTGATTTGGGAACAAATTGAGGTAGGCTTGGCTATGCCTCTAGAATCAACAATTAAAAGATCAATAAATTTTGTTTCGATATATTTAATTAATTCAGGCTCTGCCACATTCATATGTAGCTCATACCCCATTTTGTTTAGGGCTTTGGGGATTTTCTCATCAACAGAACCAAAAATAAGTATCGAATCCATATTAAAAACCTAACCATAGCAGTATGGCTTTTCCTAGTACCGTTAAGGTATACTGAGCCACAATTAGTCTTGCTGAATTACAGCATGGTCAAAACCTAAACGGCTTCGACCATATTTTTGTGGCTAAGTATATATCTACCGGCAAAACGGCTTATGCCGTTTTAGCTATATACCCAGCTAGTCAGCTTTTCTTTAAGGCTTAACTCATACTCTCTGGGTATATTATCCACTTAGAAATTCATTTTCTCTTATTTAAAATGTTGGCACCAACTCACTATGCAAATCGACAGTAACAGAACAATACTAAAATCAAACGACGTTAAGAATAAAGCAGTTCAAACTACCAATAAAATTGCTACGTTGGCAGCTTCTTTAATGAAAGATGACTGGAGGTTTTTAGCACTTTTTTATCCTTTAATAGTGCTTCCTAGCCTAGCACTAGTTTACTTCCGCGATTTAGGCACTGAGTATCTTTGGCAAAACCTACTTCTTAGCAGAATCTTTGGATTACTTTTTCTTTGGATAGCCTCACTTAGAGTTTTAAAAAAACTAGGATCTGGAAAAATAAATTACCAAACTTCCTTTGCTATGATCATGATCTTTGGTTTATTTCAATGGGCTCTCTATGCAGCTCCTTTAAGAACCTTAATTCCCAACCCCGAAGTTGATTCTAAAAGTCTAAGCAGTCTATTTCCATTTTTAATGTTTATTTCAGTTCCACTGGTTTATTTTTCAATTAGACTATTTCTGTTTGCCTTGCCCTCAACACTTACAAAGGAACTATCCTTACGAGGATTTATTAATACCTTCAAAACAACTTGGAACCTAACATCGAGCGATCCATTGTTACCATTAAAAATTTTAGTAGCTCCAACAGCTATAAGCGCGCTTCTTTCATCTCTACCTTTTATTGCCTCACCTGACGGTCGAGAAGTATGGGTCTTATATCTTTCAGCTGCACTTGATGGCACGATGTGGTTAACCGCGACATATTTATCAATAGCTGCTGGCACAGAACTTTTACCAGAAAAAGATTGGAGGAGTGCAGAATTAGATCCCTATCGAACTGAAAGACTAACTACAGTAAGTCTTAACTCCCCTCCTTGGCTATCTTCATTACTAAAGCCAGTCACAGGATTTAAACTTTTAATTACAGCAATTCTTATCTGGACAAGTAATCTAATTTCGTTGCAATCAATGAAGCCAAGCCCTGATATCTCATTTATCTCTGCTATGGCCTCAGAAAAAACACTTGTATTAACTCTGCAACTTAAAGATCCAGAATTTAAATTTAACAACTTTTCTCCTTCCTTACTTAGATTAGCTGGCGAAACTGGTTCCATTATTTCTGCCGGACCTCTTTTAGTTACTCAGGAATCAGATTCTAAAGATCTCTCAGTTTCTCTACCAAAGGAACTTTCCTCAATTAGACTAAAAGTGACATTTAGTGTGGATCGATCTGCTGAGAAACTAGTTAAACTTGAAGATCTTTTTCTTTACTATAGGGCTTATAAAGTTATACCTATTAAACTTAGTGAGACAAACATCAAACCATCTATTGTTTTGCCTCAGGCGTTGGAATCATCTCTGGATACGGCAGCCTCCACTCGGAGCTCACCTCTCTTCCAATTCTCACATAAAGAGTATCCTTTGGTCCACGAATCTGTCCCTGATCAATCTCTAACTTAAAAAACGGCAAATGCTCAGTTGCAGGACCCTTAAGAACTTTACCAATACCATCATACTCACTGCCACAAACATCACATACTAATACAGGACCAGTCGATTCTTTCCTAACTCCCACTCTCCGTAATTCCTTTGTGCATAAAGTACTCATGGCAAAAAACCCAGAGGAATCTTGCCTTAGCAAGATGGCGTGATCATATATTTCTTTTACAGGCTTCTCTTTAAAGTCAGAAATCTTACCAAGAGTTGCATAAACTCTTGGACGTCGTTCTCCATCGTAACAGGCATTCAGGACTAAAACGAGAAATACGAATAGAAAGAATTTATCCATAAAGGATTTTTATCAAAGATTCGAAACTCTTTCCTTTTGCTCTTTGATTATATCGAGCTGTTCAGGATGAGTAGATGCAATAAGATCCAAAAGTTCTTTTGCTTCTTTGATCTCATCAGGAGTATTTGAAATTTTAGAAAAAGTCACGGCCGCTATCGCAAAGGCATAGGTTCCACTAGTTGCTAATTTCTTTAAAATATCGCGACCTTCTTTGTAAGTGGCTTGATTATCAATCAGAGATCTAGCCAACATTAATTCTGCAAGCTCAAGTGATAATAGAGCCCGAGGATCTGTGGACTTTCCTACATTATCCTTAATGTTAGAAAGCGCGTTTTTGGCAGCAGCAATATCGCCTGATCTAATTGCATTAATTTCTCGATAAAGATCCGCCAATTTATTATATGGCTCGTTTACATCAGATAGAGCCGTAAGTTGTTGTGAAAAGCGAGCCTTTGTTTCTACTATCTTCTTCTCTATTTCAGTTTTATTTTGGGAGATTTCTTCAGGTTTCTTTGTAGCTACATTCTGAGTAAGTGAATCTAATGACTGTTGTAAATTTAACAATTCATCCCACGAATACTGAGCTTCAGTAAAAAGATCGGATGAGCTAACTCTGGCTTTTAGTTGAGTATCCTTAAAACTAACCATAAAATAATAGCCAACTAAAGCTATTGCTATTGTTACTAAAGCAGCTCGCCAATTTGTTGCAATGAATTTAGAGAAAGGATCTTCCGATGTTCGAGCATTGGCAATAGCTGGATCAGTATAAATATCATGATTAGTGTCTTGACGTTCCATAATCTAACCTAAATTCGGAATTAAAAATTACATCTTATGTTTAAAGTCATCGGGATCAAGATCTGCTAAAATCTCAGACCATTTATCTTTATCTATGGTATTAAAATCTCGCTCATCGGCAGCACTCTCAATTACCGTATCCTCAACTGACTCTTCGCCAGCAACGGGTACTGAGCTGCCATCGGATAATATTTCACCAGGCACTACTGCAACCTTTGCCTGTTCTAACACATCCTTTGCAACGAAAATAGAGGCCGAAGCTCTCAGAGCTATCGCAATCGCATCACTTGGTCTTGAATCTAAAACTGTAACTTCATCGCCATGGGTTAATATAATTTCAGCATAATAAGTTGCCTCTCTAAGATCACTTATAACAACTCTCTTAACTTTGATTCCAAATTTCGTAATCGACTCGTATAAAAGATCGTGAGTCATTGGTCTAACCAATTTTACATTCTTTAAAACTGTTGCAATTGAAGTCGCCTCAGCCATACCGATCCAAATTGGCAGGCAGAATTGATTCTGTTCATCCTTCAAGATAACGATCGGGGCTTGAGTGGAAGGATCTAGGACCAATCCTCCAACAAACATCTCAACTGTATTTTCAGAATCATTCTTAGTCATAATATTTAATTCTATACTATTTTGACTTTCTCAGCCATTAATCTTAGTTCTGGTTAGTCAATTCAGCACCTAGTGTATACCTGAATGTTTTCGAAATTTTAACATCCCTAATATCTCCAACTTTTAGATCGGGATAAGAATTAAGCATATTTACTAAAATATTTTGAGAAGTCCTGCCTTTCATACAAGTTGGATCTGAGGTCGAGTGTCCTTCAATTAGTATTTGAGCAGTCTTACCAACCCATGAAGCCAAAATGACATCTGTCATTTTGTTTTGCTTCTCTTGAAGTTCATAAATTCTCTTTAATTTATCCTCTTCAGTTAAAATATCTGCCATCTTTGCGGCTTCTGTACCCGGCCTAGCTGAAAAAACATAGGAATAACTACTATTAAACTTAACTTGCTCCATTATATCTAAAGTGTCTCTAAAATCAGCATCAGTCTCTCCCGGAAAGCCAACAATTATATCAGTAGTAATGGCCATGTCGGGAACTCGATCTTTAATCTTTTCAATAATACTAAGATATTTCTGTCGACGATAATTACGATTCATAAGCTTTAAAATTCTATCGCTGCCTGATTGAAGCGGCATATGAATATGTCTGCATATTTTTGGGTTTGAGCAAACTAAATCAATAAAATCTTCACGAACTTCTTGGGGATGAGGACTCATAAACCTAATTCTTTCAACCCCTGTTATGGCTGCAACCTGATCTAGTAACCAAACAAACGATCTCTTTGGTGTAAGATCTAAACCATAAGAATTTACTGTTTGTCCGAGAAGAAAAATCTCCTTGGCTCCTCGGTGAACTAATAGCCTTATCTCTCTAATAATTTCATCAGACGATCTAGAAACTTCGGGACCTCTCGTAGTTGGAACTATGCAGTAAGTGCAATTCTTATTGCATCCTCGGCTTATTGATACATAAGCAGCAACTCTACTTTCTTCGGTAAATGCTAAGGGCAAGTCTTCCCAATCTTCTCTATAATCAACCGCAACCTGGGGAGCAGAACCAGATTTTCTTAATTCAATAAGCGAGGGCACAAGTGAAAGATTATGCGTACCAAAAACAAAATCAACATCTTTTATGCGCTTAGTAATGTTTGCTCCCTCTTGTTGGGCAACGCAACCACCCACTCCAATCATCAAGTTTGGATTTATCTCTTTAATTTCCTTTACTTCTCCGAGAATGCTGTACAGTTTCTGTTCGGGCTTATCTCTAACACTACAGGTGTTAATTAAAACTAGATCTGCATCAAGAGGATTTTGGACTTGGTCGTACTTAGGAGCCAATATCCTAGCTAACTTCAGAGAATCATACTCGTTCATCTGACAACCAAAAGTCTTTATGAATACTTTTGACTTACCATTTGTTGAAATAGCAGTTCTATCAAATTGGTTTTGTTTATTTGGTTCCGAACTCATGAGATAAAATTCGTATAGAAGGCTTTAATAACCGCTCAACGGATCGTGGAACATCTTGTTCTACAATAACTTCTATAGTTTTACTGGAGTTGGGGGCCAAGTAAAGGTCTTGTAGTGGTATTTTTTCTTCATTTTTAGGTATTTGCGGTACCTTGTTAGGCTTTTCTGAAGAATTGAGGATAAAAAATCCAGCTCCTAAGATAACCTCCTTAATGGTTCTAGTTGAAGTATTCGTAAGAATTGCCTTTACAGTATAGGCTACGTGACATTCGGCAAGACTACAATTTGAAACTTTTTTATCTATCGTTATTAAAGAGAGCTCGGGAGCGACGTTATCCTGAAGTTGCAAAGCTAATTGTTGTTTAAATTCCGTTGCCTCAGCACCCCATATAACTTCTACTCGATAATCCGAAACTTCCTCTGCTGGAACAGACAAAGTTATATCTTTAGGAACAAAGGCAGGAAGAATTTCGATCTTTTGATCTTTCTTTGGAATACAATCATCAAAAATACAATTCTGTACCTTCGATACGACGGATTCTCCTTTTAGAGAGCTTAAGAGAATTACAATATTATCAGAAGGCCATGGAACATGAGCGGTTAATCTAAGCTTTACTCTAATCTCGTCACCGAGATTTTTCTCTTCTAAGATTTGAATTTGAAAAGGTGGAGCTTCTTCTTTATAACCAAGAATTATCTCTTTATTTGAATTCACTACGACTCTCTTCGCCACAGGCTTAAGAGTCGTAGTGAAAACTGAACAACCAAAAAATATAAATGAAGTTAAACAAACAAAGAGAGTTCTTCTCACACTTATGTATCGCTCTGCTCGCGCTTAATACCCTCTAGCTTCCAGCCATCATATACTGAGAATGTCCAACTCTGCTTTTCTTCTTTTGGTTGAACTGTATTAGTACCAAAGTCTTGAACTTTTAGCGTAACATCAACCTCGGCTTTATAAGCATCATCATGGAAAGTCACATTTTCAATCTTTGACTCAACAATACGTCCGCCCTCTTTCTGTCTTTTTAATTCAGCCCTAATATCTTCAACTTTGGTTTCTGTGGCATATCCATTAGCTAAAGAATAATTTTCCCAAAAAAGTGCAGTATTGAACCCTTTAACTGTCTGATCTAGAGTTCCCTTTCTACCCGACTCTGTAATACCAGAATCCTGCACTGAAGCGATCGGATGAGCTAATATACATCCTGATAAAACGGAGAGAGCGCAGAGCAGTAAGCTATATCTTTTTATCATACTACAAATAAGTTTAGGTTAAGTTGATTGTGGCACAAAGTCACTAGGGCTGATAATAGTGTGCATTTAGGGAAAGAAACAAGATCTTTGTTAAACTCAATTGTTTTTAATTCTCCCTGACTCATATGAATTATACAAGATCTGTCGCCTTGATAACTGGTGCCTCTTCTGGAATTGGGCTTGCTTTAGCAAAAGAACTCCATAAAAAGGGGTATAATCTTTTATTAACTGCCCGTCGAGAAGCACTATTAGACTCTATTAGCTCTGAGTTAAATCAAATTAGGGAGAATTCAGTACGATTTATAGTTGCAGATCTTACTGAACTAAATTCATCTCAGGGCGGATTGCATGAAATTTTGTCTTACATTTCAAACTCCCAGGTAGATATTTTATTTAATAACGCTGGCTTTGGATCCTTTGGGTATCTTGAAGAACTGAGTCTCTTAGATCAAGAAAAAATGATTTACCTAAACATCATTGCCCCATTGAAATTATGTCATGCCGTTATTCCAAAAATGAAATTGCAAGGTAGAGGCAAAATTGTAAATATATCCTCATTGGCAGGTTTTCAACCTATACCATACATGTCTACATATTCTGGCACTAAGGCCTTTGATTTCATGTTTTCTTTATCCTTAAGACATGAATTAAAAAAATTTGGAATTGATGTCATCACGGTCTGTCCCGGACCAGTTGATACTGAATTTGCTGGGGTTGCGCGCGTTCCAGGTACTGCAACTGGAGTTGGCAGGGATAAAGTTGAATCTGTAGCTTTGGATATTCTAAAAGGGATAGAGAATAATACTGAGATCTGCATCCCTGGCTTACAATCAAAGGTTATAAACCTTCTAATGAAAGTTATTCCACTTAGATTAAAAAATACCCTTATAGAATACTTTCTAAGGGCCCCATTAATGACAAAGAGGAATCAGAAATAAAAAAGGCGACCGGGTGGCCGCCTTTCAGAATAAAGAGTTTTTACTAAACAGAAAAACTGTGTAGTAAATTTTATCTTTTAATCTTATTTATTTTCTTTTTGCAGGAGAATTTTTCTTTGAAGTAGTCTTCTTTGAGGAAGATTTCTTCGCTGTGTTATTCTCTGTCTTCTTCTCTGTATTCTTCGCTGGAGTCTTCTTTGCAGAAATCTTGCTGCTAACTGTCATGATTTTTGAACCTTTAGCTTTGTAAGGCATATACTTATCAAGAAGTGCTTGGAATTCTTTTGTGTTCTTGGCAGCTGGGCTGAATTGAACAGCGCGTGCAACACCCTTAACTTTACGTCTTACTAATACTGAATCTCTTGCATAGCGCATAATAAGAGGCTTAAGAGTGGAATTTTCTACTCTTAACTTTTCTTGGAGTTCCCGAACTGTGAACCATTTTCCAACGCGACGTGTAATCTCGCTATCAATCTTTGCTCTAACTGTCATAATATTTACCTCGTGAATGAGTTATTTACTCAATTAAGTTTCTAGTGAATAACCGCTAGACCAAGACTAATTTTGTTATTCAATCTTGGGCCTCCGGTTCTTGAGTCAAAGTTGCGCAACCACATCTGCAACTTAAACACTGCCACCATATACAAAAATAAAGAGTGAAGAGCAAGAAAAACTAATAATTAATTTGTTACAATATGCTTGACAATGAACAATCATTGATCACTTGATGGCAACAACATTGCCTCTAACCCAGTTAATAATTTCTGAAGTTTTAGATCCTGGACCAAATATTTCCTTGACTCCAATCGCTTTTAGTTTCGCAATATCGTCCTTTGGAACAATCCCACCGCCAAAAACAATAATATCCTCAGCTTTCTCTTTCTTCAAAAGCTCCAATATCGCTGGAAATAGCGTCATATGCGCACCTGAGAGAATACTAAGACCAATTCCATGCACGTCTTCTTGTAAAGCACTTCTAACAATCATTTCTGGAGTTTGATGTAACCCAGTGTATATGACCTCCATACCAGCATCGCGCAGAGCTCTGGCAATAACCTTTGCACCTCTGTCGTGACCATCGAGACCTGGCTTTGCAACTAAAACTCTAATTTTGGTATTATCTACAATAGCTGGTG
>JAWXBT010000158.1:0-13612 GCA_034440315.1 bacterium | reverse complement strand
TTGTCAGGACAATCAAGAGATAAATCTAGGCCAACAGAGTTTTTCATCTACGGGATCGCCATCAGTATCTAATAAGTTGGGAGAGGATTTATCTCTGTTAGATCCAAAGTTAGGTGATATTATTACTCGAATTCGCAATGAAGAAAACTCCGGTACAAAGCAGATCTACCCTCACAGTGGCAGGATGGCAATTCTTGATGAATTGATTGAGTTTTTTGATGGAGCTAAGGACAATCTATTTATTGCTGAGAAAAGAAACAGTGATATTCAAAGAGTTACTATGAGTGATAATACCGTAGCTTTTGCTTTACAAGAAAGGATGTTTTTTGATGAGGATCCGAAGATACAACTAGCCGCAGCATCAGCTTTTAATCATTTTAGATTAAATTCTGCAATTAAAGGAATTTTATTTGATGGAGTTATGCATCATGAGAATCCCGAGGTTGCAATAGAATGTATCAATGTAATCGATTCTCTTTCTTTGTCACGAGGATATGCACAAACGCTGAAGTTGTATGGACAGGAACTTTTCACAAAGTTAGTAACCGAGACTAAGCGGTTTCCTAATGTAATTCGTAGAGCTAAATTAACCTTGAAAGATTGGAAATCAGTAAAATCTTAAATATCGTAGATAAATTTTAAATCTATATCTATGTCAGGATGTAAAGATTTACTTACTGGACATGTAAGGGCAATCTTTTCCAATTTTTCTCGATTAATTTTACTAATAGAAGCAGGAAGATGAATTTTTACAGGTATACTTCCTACTCTGCGTGGACTAGGAAGCATATGTTTTTCCAGCTCGAATTTTGTACCACTCATGTCAATTTTATTACTTTCTGCAAAAATTGACATCACAGTTAGCATGCATGTACCAAGACTAGCAGCTAAAAGATCTGTAGGAGAAAAAAGACTACCATCTCCACTGTTATCCTTTGGGGCATCCGTCATTATAGTTGAGTTATTTAAGCCATGCAGGAGCTCAACTTTCTTGTTGCCTAAATAAGAACCAGTGATTTTTACTGTCATATCTACCTATCTATTAACTTTATTGATAACATATCAAATTCAAAGAAAGAAGTTAGTTTCAGAATTGATACTTTAAGGAATCAAAAATGGCCAAAGCAGAAGAACATGCAATATCACCCACACGTGCTGATGATTATCCAGAGTGGTATCAGCAAGTCGTTAAAGCTGCTGACTTAGCTGAAATCTCAGTTGTTAGAGGTTGCATGGTTATTAAGCCCTGGGGTTACGGAATTTGGGAAGGCATACAAAGAGATCTAGATCGACGCTTTAAAGAAACGGGTCATGAGAATGCTTATTTCCCATTATTAATCCCACTAAGTTTACTTCAAAAAGAAGCTGAGCATGTAGAAAAATTTGCCAAAGAATGTGCCGTAGTAACACATCACAGGCTTGAAGTTAAAGATGGCAAAATAGTACCAGCAGAATCTGCTAAACTTGAAGAGCCTCTAATAATTCGCCCAACTTCAGAAACTATTATTGGGGAAAGTTTTTCTAAATGGGTCGAATCATATCGTGATTTGCCAATTCTTATTAACCAGTGGGCTAACGTATTGCGCTGGGAGATGAGGACACGAGTTTTTCTTCGTACTGCTGAATTTTTATGGCAAGAGGGTCATACTTGCCACGCTTCTGAAAATGAAGCCATGGAAGAAACCATGAAGATGTTGGATGTTTATTCTGATTTTGCTCAGGATGTTTTGGCAATGCCCGTAATTAAAGGTGAAAAAACTGCTGGAGAGAGATTTCCAGGAGCTGTTAGAACTTTCTGTATCGAAGCCATGATGCAAGATCGAAAAGCATTGCAAGCTGGAACATCTCATTATCTCGGTCAAAATTTTGCCAAGAGTTCAAATATTAAGTTTTTAAATGAAAAAGGCGAGATTGAGCATGCTTACACAACCTCATGGGGTGTTTCCACGCGCCTAATTGGCGGACTTGTGATGACACATTCAGATGATGATGGTTTACGAGTGCCTCCAAGAGTAGCTCCAAAACATGTGGCCATATTACCTATTATCCCTAAGGATGAAACCAAGGCTAGTGTTTTAGAGTACGCTGATAAGATTTCAAGCAGTTTAAAAAATGTTTTATATGCTGATGAAAAAGTCCGAGTTACAATCGATAAGCGTGATATGCGGGGCGGTGAAAAGTCATGGTCTTGGATCAAGAGAGGCGTGCCTGTTCGTATCGAAGCTGGACCACGTGATATTGAATCACAATCGGTTGTGGTTATGCGACGTGATAAGGGTCATAAAGAAAAAGAATTTGTAAAACTTTCCGAATTACCTGCAAGATTGCCAATAATTTTAGCTGAGATTCAAAAGAATCTCTATGATCAGGCAGCAGCAAACTTAAAAGCGAATACGACTGATATCATTAAGACTTGGGATGAGCTTGTATTTTATCTCAAACCAAAGAGTGAAGATAAGCCTGAGATCCATGGTGGTTTTGTGATGGCAAAATGGTCAGGCGAGCCTGGCATAGAGGAGAAATTGGCAGAGATTAAAGCCACTGCTCGTTGTATGCCACTGATACAAAGTGGCACTGAAGGTAAGTGTATCCTATCAGGCAAAAAAGCAACGACAGATCTTATTATTGCTAAGGCATATTAAGAATTTAGTTAGTGACAGATATATAGTACTTTTCAGAAGTCTTTACCGAATGAAATGAGGCAAAACTTCTAGAAAAGACTATAGTAAGTCCAAAAGAACTTTCCGAAAGAAAATCTTTTTTTGGACTTACGATCCCCCGGATATCCCCTTTAACTTTCTTTTTTCATAGCAATAAACAGCTCTCCAACTTTTATGCCAAATTTTCGGGCTTTGGCACGATTGAGAAGGAATCCATCTTCTTGCAGATACATCCAATCATCAAATTTAAGAGCATATGTTGAGTCATCAACCTTTACGTTAAAAATATAGTTCCACTGAGCAGCATTACCGGAAATTTTAATGATGGCCTTACCGATGACATCTGTTGTTTCGCCTTCATAGGTACTATCGGTAAGTTTTTTGATTTTCCAAATGCGACTTTCTTTGACTCCAGTGCTATATGTAATAAGTTCATTGAGTGTGAGAATTTGTCCATCCCAATCTCCGTTAAGAGCAATTTGAAATCGAGTCTTGACTCTTCCGGCCCAGTCAAAAAAGGAGGCTGTTCCATTAACTTTTCCTGAGAAAAATTCTTCAAGTTTAAGTTCTGGTTTTTGATCTTTATAATCTTGAATTTTTTGCAAGCTGCAAGCACACAGGCTAATGGAAAGGATTGTAAGTAATAGTAAAATAAACACTAATTTCATTTTTATTCTCCTGACACCAATTTAGACTTTCTTTATATATTAAATATTCATTCTTGATAATTATATGATTACGCTTGTATTTCGGAGATAGACTAAATAATTTTTATGGTGTAAATTGTCGCCTTCTTATTTTCAATAATAAAAGCTCTCTTACAAATTATAAACAGTAGATACCAAATACTGGTTCTTTATTAAGACTTATACCCCAAAATATAATTCTTAGTTAAGAACCTGTGTTGTCTGGATTTAAGGTTTTTTTGGCGCACTCCTTTAGAATTGTTTCATGTAACGATTCTCAAGGTCTGCGCCAAGATGGGTACAAAATTCCCTGAGGTAAGGATTGTTCCTCGCAAAGTGAACCCTGGAGGGTCCATGTCATCGAAAGTGACGAGAGCTACAGCCTTGGAGCTGTGGCAAGCGGTGTGTTCGAAGGATGTCGACAAATCGAGTCTGGCACTCGGTGCTTTGCTCGATCGGATGCAGGAAGGACGGCAGGCTCGTCAAGAGCTCGAAGAGAAGATCGAAGCTGCCAAAAAATTCTGGCAGTCCACAGCGAGTGACTCTGTCTACGAGTTCCACTACTTCCTCGCCTTCAAAGTCCTCGGATCGTACGAGGACTCGAAGGCGCTTCTCCAGTTCCTGCTGGCCTGGACTCTGCGGGGCTACGTAGATCTTCGTGGCAGGAAGATCCTGCCCGCTGCCATTCGTAAGTGGAGTACCGATCCTCGGACGCGCCACATCTACGAAGGGCGCAAGCTGTCTTCTTCCGATGAGCCGCAAGTTGCTGCTACCCCGAACGGAAAGAAGCGTGCGCCTGCAAGCTCTCGAGCCAAGAGTGCAGCACTCAAGACAGCGGATACGGAACTGCCGGCACACGAACTGGCAATGCTGCGCAATCCCGAAGGCGACTGATCTGAAATAGACCGAGGTTAGCATTTTGTGGGATAATTTCCCCAAGCTGCTGGCCTCGGTCTATCATTTTCTTTCTTACTTTAATGGTATGTTTTTTAAGAAGGTGATTCTTCTTCGCTTTAGCTACATTTTTAGCTAAAGCTAGAAAATCAATTTAATCCAGACAACCAGGACCATACAAAATTAAAACTACGATTTATTTTGAGTGTTTTCTTCACTCTTTGGTTGCAGTTACTACTTGCTACCTACCGACACTCAGGAGGAATATAAGCTCGCGTCACATCCTTTTTATCAATATAAACAAATAGTTACCTAAATTGATGCTAATTCAAGACTTAATTAATAGGTAAAAATCTTCATTCATAATTGTCTCTTTGCCAGGCAAGATATCTCCAGTACCATTTAAAAACATGGCGACACTTAGTTGAGAGTGATATTTTTACACTATGTGACAAGGTTTATATTTAAGTTCAATAGGCTAGTTTAGAATGCTTGATAAAAATCTCCGTTCCATGTTAAGGCCAATTATTCGCTTTGCTTTTAGACATTCTATAGGTCTGAGAGAATTGGTTGATGCTGCAAAAGAAGTTTATATTGAAATTGCAATTAAAGAATTTAAACATTCTAATCAAAAAGTAACCGTTACAAGATTAAGTGTAGCTACGGGCGTTCATAGAAAAGATGCTGACCGAATTGTGAATAAAGGTGGTCTAGATAAGGAAGAAGAGGGGCAGGGTCGTATTACTGGAAAAGTAATTTCACAATGGCGGCGCGATAAGCGTTTCCTTGATAAGGGAGGGCGGCCTCGTGTCCTACGCAATGAAGGTGATGATAGTGAATTTGCAAGACTTGTTCGCTTAGTGAACAGGGAAGTTAAATCAGGCACTGTTCTCTTTGATCTTGAAAGAATCGGAGCCGTGCATCGATCCCCGTCAGGTCTAAAACTTAAAGCTAAAGCATACGTACCAGATAGAGACTCACTTGAAGGATATAGAATGTTGGCAGGGGACGTGGAAGATTTAATGGAAGCTGTTACTTTAAATATTAAAGATGGCGGCAAGATTCTTCCAAACTATCATGCTAAAGCAATTGTAGATAATGTGGCATTGAAAGATCTACCAAGGGTACGTGATTGGCTTTTTAAAGCGTGCTCAAATTTTCACAAAAAAGTTGTTGATTATGTTTCTCAATATGACCTTGATACGAATCCAAATAGGGAAGGTAAGGGTGGAGGTAAAGTTGCAATTGGTATTTTCTCAAGATTAGAACCAGCTCCATCAAATAAGAAGGCAGAAGAGTAATTATAAACGGTTTTTCATAATAATCAGATGCAAATACAAAGCCAGAAAAACAAGAGTCATCAGTCTAAAGTGTAATCGCAATAAAGGTATTTAGTAAACCGAAGGTTTTCATCTGAAAAGTATTCGGAAATTAGGTATTGGGATAACTATAGTAAAACACCAGATGTGATCTTTAAGCACTTTCCTCCCAAAAATCTGGAACTCTATCTACGATGTACTCGGGCCACCTAACTGAAGGATCTATGTTTACGATTTTTATTCTTAATGGATTATCATCATCATTATCTTCTTGTTCTTTTGAAAAATCATTGATCTTTTGACTAATTACAGCTTTTCGGTCTTTTTGAGTTATTTCTGATTCAAATTCAAAGCAGATTCCTCTACATATAACTGAAAGGTTTTGAGCGAAATTATCGAGTTTATTTCTAAGGTTTCGATTGATCGAATCACACTTAGAATGGGTCTCTAAACTAGAACAAAGAACATGGTTCATTTGCGCAATTCGCATTAGATCGTCTAGATTTTCAGATAATATTAATTTTAGTCTATAAATATCTTCTTTAAGTAAATCTCCATTTTGGTCTTTAGTTTTGTTAATAAGTTTATCTAGATCTTCCAATAGTACTATTAAAGATTCTGCATAAAGTTGAATCACTAAGACGCGATCTGAAATTTTTGTTTTTTTAATAAAGGGCAGCTCTGCAACTTTAAAGATTCCATTTTCATCTTCGTCATAATAAACTTCAGCAGAATAAATCTCTTCGATTCTTACTCCATGTAATGTTGCTGGTTCAATTCTAAGTAAAGGTTCTTGATGTGACTGGTGTGTATTGAACTCACTATGAAAATCATGATGAATATCTGTGACAACTAAACTAAGTATAAGTCGAGTTGTCGTGAGATCCTCATCAAGATTTTTAGAAATTGCAGCAGCCACTGCCTCAACTGACTTATCAGCTGCCTGCAAGAAAGACTTCAAAATGTGTTCAACCTTCTCTCGTTCGATCGGAGAATCGTGAGCAGCATTCTCAAGAATAACTGCCGCTTTAATTCCATTGACTATATTTTTGAATTCAAAATTTCCGAGTATTTGAAAGATATCCCTAGCAAAGATATTACAGTGAGACCAATATTCTTCCATACTCTCATGGCCGAGATCTATAGGTTGGTTATGACTTGAAATTTTAAATTCAGGATGAGTGTATTGTTCTTCTGGTGTCATCGAGGTACCGCATTCGATGTTATAATTAGAAAAAAAATTTATCAGTGAAATGATTTCAATTCAAGACCCAGAGTATAAAAATGGTGGAAAGCAGCAGCATCTTGAAAATGGAGGGATTCCATTACAAAACAGTGCTAATGCTTTGTTAGGATTCCAAAAACAAAAAAACAACTGCTTCCACCACTTTGAGATCCGTCATTGTTCTGGACTGCTCAGACCAGATTCTTGTCCTAAAGAAAGCTCTCTCCAGTAGGCCTCAAAGACAGCCTTTTCGATCAGGATCCTCAAGGGAGAGTAGATCGGATGAATGATGTCTCGTTGCGGACGCTCATTCTTCTGTCGATCAAACTTAGGTTGGCAGTGAGAGATCTCTTTGCCACACCTTGCACAGTAAACTGCATCGTAGACTGCCAGCGCACGGCAGAAAGGGCAGGAAAAGTGGACTTTCTTGTGAGGAAAGGCAACGAACAGTCCGTTTGGACGTTCCGTTGCGATGATCTTAAGTCCATGGATAACCAATTGTTCGTTCAGAACAATATCTGCGAATCCTCTGAGGTAATTTCCTTCCTTTGGCCTGACGATTGTAATGCTTGAAACAGCGATATACATGACTCTTGTCATGGTGTTGCTCGTGGTGTTGAAAGCGGAACGTGAATTGGAACCTTAGAAGGAACCTAGGATGCTGCTGCATCCATAAAAACTCTACCCATACCAAATGACTATATGCTTGACATATAGTAAGTCCAAAAAGAACTTTCCTAAAGAAAATCTTTATTTGGACTTACTATCTCCCGCAGGGATGATAAATAGTTATATCAGATTTACTTACAGAATAAACACTTATTATAGTAACTTTCTAAAGCCTTTTCTTTTCGGCAAAGACTTTTGAAAGTTACTATATATTCAGGAAACAGTTTTCAAGCAATAGTTACAATTGCTCCTGGATTTCCTGGTGGATTTTTTGGTCGAGCGATTTCCAGTGCTGGAGATTTTAATGGTGATGGATTTATTGATCTGATTGTTGGAGCTTCGAGTGCCGCAGGAGCTGGTAAAGCTTTGGTAATTGGTGGTGGTTTATAAAGTTTTTAGCTTCTTTAGTAATTCGACGAGTATATTATTTCCCAAAAAATATTATTCAAGCCAACGAGAATGCTTAAAGGGAACGAAGAAATGCTATTAATGCTTTACGATCAGACTTTGCGAGGTTTTTAAAATTCTTCCGAGATTTATTCCCTTCGCCAGCATGCCATAGTATTGCTTCTTCAATACTACGAGCTCTTCCGTCATGTAAAAAGTTTGCTTTTACATTTGATAAAGTTTCACTAAAACCAAGTCCCCAAAGTGGAGTTGTTCGCCATTCTGCACCACTTGCCTCAAACTCACTTCGTTTATCTGCAAGCCCAAGTCCCATGTTGTGTAAAAGTAGATCGGTAAATGGGTGAATTGTTTGGTTAGAGAGCTCAGAAAATTCATGCGTGCCGGTGACTAATGTCATCTTATGACAGTCTTCACAGCCGATGGTTACAAAAAGTCCTTTGCCTTTAATCACTTTTGGATCTGATTGGTTTGTTGCAGCAGGAACTCCAGCAATTTGTTGATAAACAGATAATCTATTTAGTTCATCCTGTGATAGTTCATCAGAATTATTTGACGTATTAAAGAGTATATTAGTAAGGCCGATATCATGAAATGCAGCAGCTGCAGATTGTTGCTCAAGAGTTGGATGACTTGATTTAAAACCAAATCTTCCTAATTTTTTTTGATTAGTTCTAATATCTGGGACGTACTGAGGTTTACCAGAAATCCCATCTCCGTTACTGTCAGATGGATCACTGAGTGCCAGAATTGTAGACTCTGGGATAGCTTCCAGTAGGCCAGGGCCAATTACAGGTGGAGCCATTCTTAGGGAAGGGCGTAACTTATGTGATTTATAGCCAGGTACTAGAAATGAGAGTTTTGGTTTACGAAGAGTATATGTTGTACCATCAGGATAACTTCCCTCAACGTCGGTCCATTGTAATTTAATATCAAATAATCTTTTGCCTTGAAGTTGATGATCTCGAAGCTGCTCTCCAATTCCAGGAACATCTTTAGGTGAACCATCCGAATTAAGTCCAGGTAAACTAATTTTAATGACCATTGGACTTCCGATACTAGAAGGTAGGAAGTTAACTCTGCCGCGTCCATTGTTTACATGACAGCTTCCGCAAGATACATGATTGAAGGTTGGTCCCAGACCCTCTGCTTTGTTAGCAAATTGGTGAAAGACAGCAAATCCGCTTAGTTGTAGTAAGCGATTTTCTTCAGATGCCACATTTGGAGCAGGTAATTGAATTGCATTTCTGCCAGTAAAAAGCGAAGTTACATCTCCTCCAAGTTGAGTGATGTCTTGAGCGAAAAGATTACTTGTAGCGCAGCCAACGATTATGAAGAATGAAATGTATCTCAATCGCCTAATAAGCATATACACATTCTAATCTTTATAGACTAATTACGCAAAAGAATGAGGGAGTTACTTCATCTTTATGTAGATATTTCGCAGTCAAATCTAAAAAAAGAGCTTAAATTGTAGATATTATGACTCTTATCTCGTGCTTCTCCGCATACAATTGATGCTTTCACAGAATAATTTTCATCGCTTTTATTATGAATTGAAATTAAATACTCGTAATGCGGACTGCAACTAAGATCGCAGCGATGATAAAGATCTTTACCCTCGGTGCCCTTTCCTTGAGTAAGGTCACCAATCCAGCTCATCAGGCTTTCAATGGAGTTAATTGATGTCATTGTGTATTGAATCGGAGTTATTTCGGTAAGTTTTTTTTGATTCAGACAGTAAGGCTTGTCTTCATACTCAGATTGAAATCTTTCAGGGCTAGATTTAAAATAAATATTAGGGGTTCTATTTAGAGTGCAGCCTATTGGACATTTTAGTTTTGGAACTTGAATTGAATTCATTTTTTCTTTTGCTTTTTGAAATATCTTTTCTGACTCAAAGCTTACTGAACCAGATCTATTCCAGAAGTTAGCAAAAAACCCAGCTGTTGCTTTTTGAGATTCAAAAGGAATATAAACATGATTTTTTGAGCAGATATTTTCATCAAAAGCAGCAAGCGTAAGTCCAGGTAGGGTTAAATAAAAAAAAATAAGTTTTAATAAGTTTTTGAAAATCGAGTAGATAGTTTTAAAGGACATTTTGTAACTTGTCAGATTTATTAGTCGAACTGTATTGTATGGCATGGCCAAAAATATAGGTGCATAAAGGCACTCCCAAGACCAATCCCCAAATACCAAATAACTTTCCAGCAACAGTGAGTATTATCAATACAATAACGGGATTTAAATGGAGATGTTTGCCATAAATTTTGGGGTTCAATATATAGGCTTCAATCATATGAATCAAAACAATATATCCGGCGGCAAATAGTGCCAGACTCCAGCCCCCTTCTTGTAAGGAGACAAGGCAGATAGGGATTGAACTAATAAAAACTCCAGCTACAGGAATAAAACTGGCAAGAAAAACAACTAAAGAGAGAAATACAACTTTTCCATGCAGGCCCATAAGATAAAGGCCTATAGAGGTAAGAACTGTGTTTAGAAGCGCGATCATTAATTGAGCTTCTAGAGCTTTACCCATGACAACTCCAAAGCTCCTCAGACTTTCAGCAACTTCGTTGTATATAAATTGTAATTTTGTTTTAGATAATTTACGGACAGATTCAGTTAGTTGAGGAAGATCGAGGACAATTAAATAAGAAAAAAGAAGCGAAAGTAGAAAAGCAGATGTTACAGCAAGTAGAGTTGATCCAATATTTTTTGTTGCATTTAATATATAGCCCAGATTTTCTTCTGTTTTACCTTGATCTTGAAAGAACTTTTGAAAAATCATTTCAGAAGGTTTTTCTTCACCAGTAAGCAGTTGTGCTGGAAGAAAAGATTCTTTAAGCCATGGATGCTCTTCGCTTAGGACGATCAGTTCTTGATCGATAGATTGTAAATATGAAGGAAATTTTTCGGCAAATGAGCGAGCCTCGTCTTTAATTTTTGGGGCTATAAAAGTTCCAAGCAGGCCAATCAAGCCCACTAAAAGAAGGGCACATAAAGTTGCTCGCAAAGATCTACTTTTAATTTTATCTTGAAGATAATTTACCATTCGCGCTTGAATATATGCGAATATAAAAGTCAAAAAGATTAGAAGAAAAAAAGAACGCAGAGCAAAAAGTACTGCAAAGAGTACTCCCCACACAAATATTCGACTAATAATTCCAAGAAGGTTCTCAATTTTAGGACGCGTTTTTTGGTTCACACAAAGAAAATGCCACAGCTTTATTAATCACACCAGTTCTTCTGATTGGGGATGCAATATTTGTAACTTATGACTTTATTTTGCTCTCAAGGGAGATATGATAGAGCTAATGAAGATTGTGATGCCAAGCCATGTATGGGTAATTTTATAAATGAGAATTTTCAGTGAGTAGAGTTGTTCATTGTGAAGATGCTGTCGGATGGCTTGAATCTAGTCCTATTCTTACTGGATGCTCACTTATAGGTTCACTGCCAGATATTTCAGAATTCCCAAGTTATACGATCAATCAATGGAATGACTGGTTTATTAGAACTGCATCTTTAATTATCTCAAAAACACCCGATGATGGAGTTGCGGTTTTTTATCAATCGGATATCAAGCTTAAAGGTGTTTGGATTGAGAAAGGATATCTTTGTCAAAAAGCCGCTGAGTCTTCGGGACATCATCTCTTATGGCATAAAATTGCATGTAGGGCTCAGCCTGGACACACTACTTTTGGAAGACCAGGGTATTCTCATATTTTGTGCTTTAGCAAAAATCTCAGAGTAGATCTTCGCAAGTCGAGTGCCGATGTTATTCCCGATATAGGCGATAAAATTTGGGCCAGAGGAATGGGAATTAATGCTTGTTTAATGATCGCAAAGTTTATTGCTGAGCAAACTAGTAGTACTACAATTGTAAATCCATTTTGTGGACATGGAAGTATGCTGGCAGCAGCAAATGTTTTCAATCTCTCTGCCGTTGGAATTGAGAGAAGTCCAAAGAGATCTGAAATTGCTAGAGAATTAAAGATTAATTTAGAAAAAAAGTGTTGGGAACCTAATAATATGTTAGTTTTGGGAGCGTAAATCACTACTTCTTTCTATAATTTGGAACTTTATGTATCGAAATCAGACTTTCTCCGGAATCTATCCAGCGATTATAACCCCCTTTTCCAAAGATGGGACTAGTATCTGTTGGGAATCGCTTGAGAGGCTATTAAAATATCAAGTAAAATCAAAAGTTGATGGAGTTGTAGTTTGTGGATCTACTGGAGAGGCTCAAACTTTATCCGATCAAGAATTTTATAATATTATTGAGAGTGTACTGAAATTTAAAAGTAAAGATTTCAAAGTTATTGCAGGCGTTGGTTCCAACGATACAAAGAAGGCTTGTCAACTTGCCAGATGGTGCAAGGAAAGTGGAACTGATGCAATCTTATTAGTCACCCCATTTTATAATAAACCTACTCAAGCTGGTTTAGTTGCCCATGTTGATCAGGTAAAACAACAGGCTGATATTCCAATTATTGCTTACAATGTCCCAGGTCGTACGGGTGTTAATCTCTTGCCCCAAACTGTTGCAAAAATGGTGGAGATGAATTTAATTGTGGGCATAAAAGAGGCTTCTGGTTCTATGGATCAGATTTTAGATATCATTTCCTTAGTTGGAGATAAGGTGGCAGTCCTTGCTGGAGATGAATCATTGCTCTGCTGCACCTTGGTATCTGGAGGGCATGGAGGAATTTCTGCTACAGGAAATCTGATTCCAGAGTTGCTTGTTAGTATTATGAACGCAGCTAAAGATAATGATTGGGAAACAGCACGCAAAGTTCAATTAGAAGCTCTGCCGCTAATTAGAGCCTGTTTCATGGAAACAAATCCAATTCCTTTAAAAGCCGCAATGAATTTAAAGGGAATTATTCAACACGATACTCTTAGGTTGCCTCTAACTTCCCCACAAGAAGTAACAAGGGAACGGTTTAGAACTTTATTAGATCTCTAAGACTCATATGCGTATAGCTTTGATCGGTGCAATGGGACGGATGGGTCAGGAAGTTATTCGTATTCTTCCAGAGTATGGAAACTTGACGCTTGCAGCGGCGGTTGAGCATAAAAATCACCCTAAAATATCTACAGAAGTTTCTTGCGGAGTTTTCTTAATTAATGATTTGCACTCGGCTCTCTTAAAAACAGATGTTATTTTGGATTTTTCATTGGCAGAGACGCTACCTTCATTAATCGAAGCACTTAAGGAACAACCAAAACCTACTTTAATTTGTAGTACCGGCCATAATGAATCAGTTCTTAAGGATCTGCAAAACTTGTCAAAAAAAATACCAATCGGGCTTTGCAGCAATACCTCATTGGGGATCTATTGTTTACAAGAGATCTCAATTCTTGCTAAGAAAATATTAGGATCTGATTTTGATGTAACTATTCACGATCTACATCATAATTTAAAAAAAGATGCACCATCTGGCACTGCCTTGTCATTAGCTTCGTCTATCAAGAAGGAGAGTGCTGATGATCAAGTCATATCAATTACAAGTCAAAGAGCTGGCGATGTTATTGGAGAACATACTGTTTCCTACTTTGGTTCCTCTGAAAGAATTGAAATTACACATCGGGCAAGTAGTAGATCTTTATTTGCAAGAGGAGCTTTGAAGCTTCTGAATATTATTTCATCTTGTCAACCAGGACTTTATAATGCAAGTCAACTATATTCAAAAGCCGTCAAAGAAATTAACTCCTAAATTTCATGAATTATATAAAAATAACTTT
>JAWXBT010000157.1:0-9110 GCA_034440315.1 bacterium | reverse complement strand
CTTTTCAGCATATTACTTCTTTTAACGCTTTGTGCATCGTCTTGTAATCAAGACTCGCAATCTTTATTTAAGAAAAATACCTTAACTCTTTTTATCGTTCACAACCCGCAATTAGCCGCTTATATGCAGCATGTTACCGAGTTATTTAAAAAGACTCCCAGTGCCGTGCTGGCAGATGGAAGTAAAATTGAAATTAATTTAATTTCTGACAATTCTCTAAGTGCATCTAGAAGGATTGGATCAGGAAGATTAAAAGTACATGGTTGGCTTGCTCCATCAACAGCCTTAGTAAACTACACCAATGCCAATCTAAATAACCTTGGGCCTAAACAAACCGATTGCACACAACTTTTTGCTTCGCCAATTGTTGTTGCTACTAGTAAAAAAAATCTTGCAAAATTCAATTCTAAAGACCAAGTTTTTTCATGGAAAACGCTTTTTCCTGATCCATTAAAAGATAAAAACCCAAATACACAAAAACTCTTATTTAATCACAGCTCTCCATTTGCCTCGGCTTCTGGATTGGCAAGCTTGATTCAACTATCTTATATAGCTCTCGAATCTCCAAGTATTATTCGTCAAGAAGAACTGGCTGCTCCTTCAATTCTTAGCAAACTCGAACAGTACGAAAGAAACGCCACTGGCTACGGCTATTCCGATGCCACCCTTTTAAACCAGGTAGCTTGGGCACGGAATGATAAAGTTCATTTCACAATAACTTCGGAACAAGAACTTGCCAAATTCAATCAATCCCGAATTAAGTCTGGACTCGATCCATTATTGGCACTTTATCCTCAAGAAGGTTCGTATTGGATTGATTACAATATGTGCTTATCTGAGGCTGATTGGTTATCTCCTGCGCACAGAAAAGCCATGGAGGTTTTTACTAATTTTCTAACTCTGGAATCTTCTCAAATGGCAGCTGAAGCAGTTGGTTTTCGGCCATCAGCTGGCGCAGTACCTTTAATTCCACCTTTAACATCCGAGTACGGAATTAATGTAAGTCTGGGAAAGACTGCACTACTTCCTGTATCAGGCGAAACCATTGGTTTCCTACTTCAAAAATGGCCTGAGCTACTAAAGCCCGCAGCAGTACTTTTTGTTATGGATACATCCGGTAGCATGGAAGGTCCCTCAATTCGAGTCGGTAAAACAAGCTTTAGAAACACTATCGCCGCTACTACTTTTCGTGACAAGAAAGCCTTGATGAGTTTTGCCACTACCCCAAAACTAGAGAGTGACTTTTCAACCGAAGGCGGACAGATAATACAGACTCTGGACAAATTACAGCCCCAAGGTGGCAGTGCCGTTTATGATGCTATTTTAAAAGCAAGTCACTATATCCAAAACGATTCGCTTAAAGATTTTAGAAAATCAATAATTATTTTCACTGATGGTGGAGATAAGAATTCAGACGTTCCACTTAAAAGACTCCTTGAGAATGTTAAAGATATTTTCAATAGAAACAATATAAACTTGGTTATTATTGCTATCGGTCATGATGAAGACGTAACGGATCTATCTGCGATTGCAAATGCCGCAAATGGAGTATTTATCCAAACAAGCTATGATGAAGTAGGCGTAGTCTTTGAGAGAATCAGATCCCTACTTTAGAATCGTATTGCTACTTAAAATTCATTTCTGCAATTAACCGCAAACCAACCAGAGTTAGAGATCCATCATATTTCTGAATTCTATTGGAATGATCTGCCATAAGTCGCCCGAGACCGCCCGTCGCAATAATATGCTTTAAAGTTCCCTTCTCAGCTTCAATTCTCTGAACCATCCCATCTACCATACAAACATAACCAATAATCGAACCTGACTGCATGGCTTCAACAGTATTACGAGCAACGGTGGAAGAGGGCCATTTGAGTTCAATTTGGGGTAATTTGGCTGTATTTCTTACAAGTGCATTAATGGCAGTTGTAACACCCGGAGCAATTGCACCACCTTCATAGGATCCATCAGATCCGATATAATCAAAGGTAGTAGCAGTACCAAAATCAATCACCAAAGATGGACATCCATACAAGACTTTACAAGCTGCACAATTTACAATTCTATCAGCACCTACAGCTTTTGGATCTTCAGTTTTAATCTGAACACCAGTTTTCAATCCTGGTCCAACAACAAGACATTCAGCTCCAAGATGATGTTCAACTAAGTTTATAATCAATGGTGTGAGGGCCGGGACAACACTTGAAATAATAGCTTTTCTGCATCTAAACTTTTCGCCGAAATGCATCTGAAATAATGAAAACATAGAAGCTGCATACTCATCTTCGGTTCTAGCTGTATCTGTTTTCAATCGAAATTCATGCAGAAGAACTTCCTCTTTAAAAATACCAACAACAATATTTGTATTTCCAATATCAAAAACTGCTAACATAATTACCTCTCAGAAATTAATTCTCCAGATGATATTTCTTTATTAAAACCATCTATATCTAAAATTAAATGACCCAACTTATTCACGCCTTTAAAAATTCCAGTGACAATCGAAGTTCCTACATGCACAGATAGTTTTTGATCGAGATTACTTGTGAGTGATAACCATTCCTCCATAAATGGTTGGAATCCCTCAATAGAGGCCTTTTTAAAAGCCTCAAATAATTTATTTGATAAGAAATTTGCAATATTTACGGGAGTATATTGCCGACCTGTAAGAGAGTGCAGACTAGTAGAGTTTTCTTGTGAGCTCGGCTCTCCACGTAAATTGACACCAATTCCAATTAGGAAGGAGTTCTTGTTCTCATCTTTTAATAACTCAATAAGTACACCACTAATTTTCTTTCCCTCACTGCAGAGTAAATCATTGGGCCATTTTACATATACCTGGCAATTAATTTCTTTTAGAATTCTAGATAAAATACAAGCAGTAACTAAGGGAAAACTATATAAAGAGGAAAAATCACCATTTTTAACAAAGCAGTATGTGGCATAAAATCCTGAGGTTGCAGGTTGCCAACTGCGACCCTGTCGACCTCTTCCTTGCGTTTGTTCTCTAGCAATCACAAGTCCAGGAGAATTTTCTGTGCAGTCTTTAGACAATTCGGCAGCAGCATCCATTGTGGATTCAATCGAATCATATGCTCTAACGATCCAATTCGGATCTGTCTTTTCAAACGTTTCGAGAATCTCGTTTTCCCAAACAAGGATTCTACCAGATTCATATTTTTTAAATTTATTTACTGACATCCAAAACTATATCCATAGAGATATCCGTGGCTTTAATATTTGTTGTTAGAGTCCCCATTGAAACTAGTTCCACACCCAGTCCTTTTAAGGCTTCAAATCTATCTGTGTTTATGCCACCCGAAACCTCAATCAAACATCCTGGCAATTTATTTTTAATCTCTTTTATGCATTCACGAATATCAGAATCTGACATATTATCTAGCATTATAGCATTGGGAGAGAATTTTAAAGCTTCACTCATTTCTTTATAATTTCTGACTTCGACTTCAAAAGACATGTGAATCGGCTTTTGAGTCGAAATCTTTTGCAATGTTTTTGAGACACTGCCGCCATTTGCATCGATATGATTTTCCTTAACCAAAATCATATCACCCAAATTAAACCTATGATTTCTACCTCCCGCAGTTTTAACCGCGTATTTTTCTAAAATGCGCCAGCCGGGTGTGGTCTTTCTTGTATCTGCAACAATGATGCCTTGTGATTTTGAAATAATTTGTTGGGCTCTGGTAGCTATTCCACAAAGACGCTGAATAAAATTTAACGCTGTTCTCTCAAGCGAAAGTATTTCTTTAACGGAACCTTTTATTTCTGCAAGGATATCTCCATTACCTACCAAGGCTCCTTCCTTTTTTAGCAAATCAACTCTCAACTTAAAATTTGCTGCTTCGATAATCATTTCTAAAAGAGGCATTCCGCATACGATGCAAGTTTCTCTGGAAATAACTTTTCCAACTCCCATAATTTTTGGATCAACACAAATCGAAGAAGTAATATCACCTTGCGAGAGATCCTCTTCAATTGAAAGTTCGATAAGTTTTTTAACTAATGGACTATTAATCATTTACACATTATCAAAGGTTTATGCGTTTACTGTCTCAGCTAATGCCCATTTTCGGAAATATTTCATTAGTACTTTTAGAGCCGCAGCTCCGGGAACTGCCAAAAGTAAGCCAAGAAAACCAAAAAGTTGTCCTCCCATAAAAACAGCAATGATGATGGAAAGTGGTCCTAAGCCCACTTTATCACCGACAATTTTAGGAGTAATCACTAAGCCTTCAAGAACTTGAACAGTAAGATAGAGGATCCAAACGTATACAACGTGTGTAAAATCACCAAAGGTAAAGAGTGCCATTAAGGAACTTAAAGTTATACCAATTAAAAAACCCATATAAGGAATAATATTTCCAAAACCTGATATTAATGCCAGCAGGAACCATAGTTCAATTCCAAGAACTCCCAATCCAATACAGTAAAGAATTGAAAGAATCAGCCCAACCATCAATTGGCCACGTACAAAGGAGGAAATATAATGATCAATTTCAGAAAAAATCTTAGCTGTCTCTTTGCGTTTATTTACTGGGAAAAGAGCTAAAAATCCATCATGAATTTTCTTAAAATCTACACATAGATAAAAAGTAAAGAATGGCAAAAGAAACAAATTAACTATCGTAAGGGTAAAAGAATAACCCTTCATCAGTGCTTTACCTGTAGCTAAAGCCATACCTTTTATGGAATTTGCATCGATTGAGGAAAGTGCAGCTTTTAAAGGATCCGTCCCTGATCCATGACCACTTTTTAATAAAAATTTGTTAAATTTAGCAGAGGCAGAACTTACCATTTCTTCAATTCTAATTGTGTATTCTGGTAATTTTGCAGTTACCTTTTCGTAGTCTTCAACAAGGGTTGGTACGGCACTACTGAGAATAAAAACTAAAGAGCAGGTTAAAAATGCAAAAATGAGCAGCGTTGCCAAAGTGCGAGGCATTCGTAGTTTAAAAATAAATCCCGATTCGATTTTATTAATTAAAGGATTTAACAAATAGGCAATGCAGTAAGACAAAATTAGTAAAGTAACAATTTCTTTGGCTTGCCATACAATCCAAAGAAAAAGAGAAAAAGAAGCGGTTATAATTATCCACTTAGGCGGAAGTAATTTTTCTTTATATTCCATTTTCAAACTGTATAAATTTGCAAATTACTATATCAATATCACTGATTTAAGGAAAATACTTTGATAGAGCCTTAATATGGGATTAATGACTAAACAAAAGAAAGCACTGGCCTTCCAAAAAGCTGCTCAACGGCTTCACAGAGATTCTCCGAAGGGGTTACGCATACCGGTGCCTGCTTAGAGTCTTTTAGTTGTAATGGATAAGGCACCTTGTCAATCTTTAGCTTGATAGGACAAATACCAGGATATTTTCTAAATAGATCAGATAATCGACCTAAGGAATCTTCCGCACATTCACTCTCTTTTAACTCGATTAAACCTACTGTGGCGTTTTTATCTCTTAAATTTAGAAGTGAGAGAACACTATCCGCTATAAGCACCCTTCTATCTTCGGTCACATCAAGTTTACCATTAATAATAACTGGATCTTCACCAGCTAAAAGAGTGCTGACTTTTAGATAAGTATCAGGCCAAACAATTGTTTCTAATGTACCAAGCCAGTCCTCTAAAACAAAAGTTGCGTATCGATCCCCTTTCTTTGTATTTTTTAATTTAAGAGAAGTCACCACTCCACCAGTTTTTATTTTTCCAACTTGGGTAATGGCTCTTACTTCATCCGTATTTAAAACACCTATCTTTTTTAACTCACGCTTATACTTCTCTAATGGATGTCCAGAGATATAAAATCCAAGGGCTTCTTTTTCAAAAGCTAACTTTTTATTAATCGGCCACTCAGGCAAGCTAAGTCGACGTCGAGCAATCTCTTCTTTACCGGAAGCTGAAGAAAATAATCCCATTTGATTACTGTCAATATTTCTATGATGTGCTTGGGCAGCTTTTAAAAGCTCTTCAACCTTTTCATACATTTCACGGCGACTGACACCTGAGAAATCAAAAGCACCAGAAGTTATTAAATTCTCAATGACTCTTCTATTAATGGAATGTGGATCTACTCTTGTTAGGAAATCTTCAATATCTTTGAAGAATCCGTCACTTTTGCGGCTTTCTACCATATTTAGAACCGCTTTTTCACCAATGCCTTTCACAGCTTCTAGACCAAACCTAACTTTTCCATCTTGTACAGAGAATCCTGCGACGCTTTTGTTTACATCTGGTGGTAAAACTTCAAGTCCTTGTTCTTTACATTCATTTAAGTTCTTCAGTGTTTTATCACTATCATCCATCTCGTGAGACATTAGTGCTGCCATGAACTCAACTGAATAGTGAGCTTTAAGATATGCAGTTTGAAATGAAATCATGGCATAAGCAGCTGAATGGCTTCTGTTGAATCCATATCTTGCAAAAGTTTCCATTTGAGAAAAGATCTGTTTCGCGAGCCTTTCATCAATTTTATTTTTCTTAGCTCCATCAACAAATCTTGTTTCCTGCTGAGCCATCTCAGCTGGTTTTTTCTTACCCATGGCCCGACGTAAAAGATCCGCCTCTCCAAGTGAGTACCCTGCCAAAGTCCGTGCAAGCTGCATAATCTGTTCTTGATAGACTATGATACCGTAGGTGTCGGCTAAAATATCTTTCATTAAAGAATGAAGATACTGAACAGGTTCTTTGCCATGTTTTCGATCGATATACTTATCCACCATTCCGGCATCTAGAGGACCAGGTCGATACAGTGCTAAAATAGCCACCACATCGTCAAAGCAGTTGGGCTTTAAGCGTTTTGTAACTTCAGTAATTCCGCCTGATTCAAGCTGAAAAATTCCAGTGGTATCTCCAGCAGCTAAAATTGAATAGGTCTTAGAATCATCAAGAGGTAATTTATCAAGGTCAATATGAATGTTTTGGCTATCTTTAACGAGTCTAATGGCAGTGTGAATAACAGTTAAAGTTTTCAACCCCAAAAAATCGAATTTCACGAGACCGATCTTTTCAACATAACTCATTGAAAATTGAGTTACGTCCTTACCATCTTTATCAACCATCATCGGTAATAGATCTACTAATGGTCGATCCCCAATAACAACTCCTGCAGCATGAGTGGAGGTATGTCGAACAAGCCCCTCCAATTTGAGAGCTAAAGTGATAAGTTCTTTGCCTTCACCTTTTGCGTAATCTTCTAGTTGCTTCTCCATCTTGATGGATTCAGCTAGTGAGTAATCAAAACCTTGCCGTGGAGCTGGAACTAATTTAGCAACTCTGTCCATCTCGGCATAGCTCATGCCCAAAGCTCTGCCGACATCTTTGATAGCGGCTTTGGCTTTAAGTGTTCCAAAGGTACAAATTTGAGCTACCCGATCTTTGCCATACTTATTTACGACATAATCAATCACCTTATCTCGACCGAAAATGCAAAAATCAACGTCGATATCAGGCATTGAGATACGTTCAGGATTTAGAAATCTTTCAAATAGCAACTTATTCTCAATAGGATCAATTTCAGTAATTCTTAGAGCATAAGCCGCTAATGATCCGGCAACACTGCCTCTTCCGGGACCAACAGGAATTCCATTTTCCTTGGCCCAGACAATAAAATCAGACACAACTAGGAAGTAACCAGGGAAACCCATTGAGGAAACTGTTTCTAATTCAAGATCCAAGCGGGTTTTATATTGAGGGATTAAAGTATCACTCCAATTTTTACGACTCTCTCGCATCTCTAAAATTCTTTTCTCCAAACCTTCAGATGCTTTTTCTTTAAGCATCTGGGCCAGAGTTTTGCCCTTTTCCTCGGCAAATTGTGGCATGTAGTAAGTGTTGAAATCGAAATCAAGATTGCAGGTGTCAGCAATATTGACGGCATTTTTAACTGCCTCTTCGGCTCTACTAAAATCTTTTAAGTCTGAAAGAATTTCCTTACCACTTCGTAGATGAAGATGAACACCTTCATGTCGAAGCCTGTCAGGATCCATTACATTCTTACCTGTAGAGATACACATTAAGACTTCCTGGGCATAATGATCATCGGCACTGGCATAGTGACAATCATTTGTAGCCACAACAGGTAAGCCCATATCCTGAGCTAGTTCAAAACAAGCTTTATTTAACTTTGTTTGCTCTTTAATCGCATGTGGTTGAATTTCTAGAAAAAATCTATTTTGAAAAGTCTTGGAATAATATTCTAAAAGTTCCCTACCTTTCTCAATATTATCATTTTCAATAAAGCTATTTAGTTCTCCACCAAGACATCCACTTAGAACAACCAGACCTTCATTAAACTCTGTCAATAATTGATGATCCACTCTAGGTTTAAAATAGAATCCTTCTTTATAAGCAAGACTTACAAGTCTACACAAATTTCTATAGCCTACTTTATTCTGAGCTAAAACTGTTAAGTGATAAGTCCCATCTCCTCCTTGAGCTTTCATCTTTTTTTCAAATCTTGAGCCTGAGGTCACATAGAGCTCACAACCGATGATCGGCTTAATCCCAATTTTCTTAGCACTTTGAAAAAATTCAATTGCACCGTGCATATTGCCATGATCGGTCATGGCGATGGCCGGTTGTCCCAAAGCATGTGCTTGCTCCAAAACATCAGGCAACTTATTAGCACCATCTAGGAGACTATACTGAGTATGAAGGTGTAAGTGAGCGAACTGCGTCAAGGGTGATACATCCACTTTATCGTTTATAGTAAATCAAAAAAGAATCCTCGAAAAAAAATCTTATTTTTGACTTACGTTCCCCCGGAGGGATAATAAATAGTTATCTCAATCAAAGGAATTGTAGTAAACCGAAGGTTTTCATTTGAAAAGTATTCGGAATTTCCTTATTGGGATAACTATAGCAACAAACACAGATTTGCATTTGTTGAATTAGATAAAGTAACACGATCCAGCTTTTGCTAAAAGGCTTTTAGGTTAACTCTTTAATTTTTTGGATAACTTATAGTAACTTTCAAAAATCTTTGCCGAAAAGCAAAGGCTTTAGAAAGTTACTATCCCCCGGAGGGATAATAAATAGTGTTTTTCATTTTCAAAAATCATTGTTAACCCGAAGGGTT
>JAWXBT010000156.1:0-3204 GCA_034440315.1 bacterium | reverse complement strand
TTCGGTGTGCTAAACCCTGTCCAAGTTGAGACCTGTAGTTTAAGTTAGAACGTTAAAATTAAGGCTTAATCTTATACTCTGTAAAGCCTACAGGATTTTAAAAGCCTGCTGAGCAAACTATGGTTTTCAAGGTAGACGGGGTTTATCTAGAAATTTTCTATATAACCACCTTGTATTTGGCGGTTATGCAGAAAGTTTCCGTACAATATATAGTTAGCCCTTTGTACACCCCAGTTTTGGGCTAGATTCAGAAAACGCAGTGGCGAAGCCGAATCGGTTAATGCCAAAATATCTTTACGATGGTGCATCAGACTCAATTACAGTACATTTCAAGAGCCTGGTGGTATAGGCAGACACGTAAAATATTTGGCAATTCAAAAATTGAGACTGATTTAGCAGAGTTGAAATGGCGCTTATGATTCAATCAATTGAGGATGGTAGAAGAGAAGCTGGACAAAGATCAATTGCCGATAAAATACTAAAACGCCTACACGACCTGGAAAAAGACTATTGAAAATAACCAAGGGCGTTGGGCTTGGGAGCTTTTGCAAAATGCAAAGGATAGTATTGCTGAAGATGACGATAGAACTGTATCTATTCAGATAGAACTTGATAGGAATAGCGTTACGTTTAGACATAATGGAAACCATTTTACAAGCCACGATGTCATAGGATTAATAGATCAAATTTCCTCTAAGGAAGTAGAAGAAGGTCAAGAAACCAAGAAAACAGGTAGATTCGGAACAGGTTTTTTGACAACACATCTACTTTCAAGAGTCATTAAAATAAAGGGGATTATAGGGTCAGCAGATGGAAGTTTTCACAAATTTGAATTTCTGCTGGATCGACGAGGCAGAACAACAGCACAACTCATGCCCCGTATCACAAATTCTTGGAAAGAATTTGATGAGTCTATTGAAGAAATAAGCCCCAATTATGATAAAAATCGATTCAATACGTCTTTCTGTTATCAATTAGATACAGAGGAGCAGAAAACAGTAGCTCAAATTGGTGTGGAAGAGTTTTCAAGATTAATTCCCTTCGTCTTGGCATTTATCCCTAAAGTAGGGAGAGTTGAAATCATAAATAATTTTGCCAGAGAAAATATTTGTTATGAAAAGAATAGAGAGCTAAGAGACAATCTTATTGTATGTGTTTCAAGAACAAAGAATGATAAGCAAGAAGATATTTCAATTTTATATCTCTCCAATGAGAGGGTAGCTATTGCCACTGAAGTTGAAAAATGTGAAAGGGGATATTCAGTTAAAGGTATAAGAGATCTTCCAAAATTGTTTTGTAACTTCCCTCTTATTGGAACTGAGAATTTTCATTTTCCTGTGATTGTAAATAGCTTCTTCTTCAACCCTCGAACTGAAAGGGATGGAATTTGGTTAAAGGGTATTGATGATACGCAAGTAATCGAGAATCAAAAACTTTTAGAATCTGCTGTTGACTTATATAGAGATTTAATCTCTAGGATTGTACAAGAGAAATTTTTCAATCTTTACAACATTGCAGAAACCCAAACACCCTCTACAGATAACAAATACTTTGACAAAGAATGGTATAAAGAGTCTATTCAAGAACCAATCAGGGAATTCATTTATAATGCCTTAATTGTTGAATTGGAAGATGAATCTGCTAAGAAAATAGCGATTAAAGATTTACGCTTTCCGGAAAACTCTTTCTCAGAAGCTGTAAGAAATAAAGTTTGGCAGTTTGTTTTTGACCTAGCGCCCAGTGCTGTTTGCAAAAAAAATCACCTACATAACTGGTGTGAGATAGCTTGGAGAGACTGGAAAACAGTAGATTATCAAGAATTAGTCAATGGAGTAGTTAGAAAAGAAAATATTCACAACCTTAGTCAGTCCTTAAGAAGAGATGAGAATAGTACCTTTGAATGGTTAAATTCTCTAAGTATTTTCTTGCTTGAGGATGAAAGTAACCTTGTATTGATTCAAAAGCATCCAATAACACCAAATCAAAATGGGCAGTTTAAGAGAATAATAGACTCGTTTAACAGAATAAGCTTGTATATTGATGCGATACAAGATGAAGAGTTAGTCTATGTTTTGGAATTGCTGGGTGAGGACTGGAAAGATATTTTACTCCATGAAAGGATGAATTATATAAGGTGCAATCTTCAGGAAAAAGAGAAAAAAGATATTGCAGTCAAGATAACAGAAATCTTAAATAGGGAATTGAAGAATTCTTCTCATAATAACAATGAGAATCTTGTAAAATCCATTAGCCTTTTATCTGAATGGTTTGAAAATAATCCAGAACAAGGGAGAGAGTTATTTTTAGAAATATATCGTAAGCGTGCTGAAATCTTTATGAATACGATACAAGACAAGGAAAACCTCTATAAAGTAATGCGAACTTGTAAAGATCTATCGAAGCTTGCTGAAGTCGCAAAGGCAATTGAAGATGATTCAGAAATAATTCAAAAAATTCAAGGCATGAAAGAAATAACCAGCCTTCTAGAAGAATTTGAAGCTGGTGATATATCTGAGTTGAAGACTATGCTCAGACTAGCCCAGAATGTCCTTGCAGATGACTCTAACAAAAGAGAAATTACTCAGAAAATCCTATTGAGTCTAGGAGTAACGTCTATTGACGAATTAGAAAAAGCTTTGCAGGATAAAGGGATTGCAGCTAAATTCGTGCACACTTCTACACCTACAGTTGAAATGTTTCTAACTGTTCAAAGATTAATAGAAAGAACTAAAAATAATGTGATTCAACATTTGAAATCTCTTGAGGATTATGACTGTACTGATGTAGAGGAATTGGCTACCACAGTTATTGGGGGAATAAAAAAGGATGGTTTGCCTATATATATTGTTGTAAGACCCTCAGATAATGGAGAAGTAATTATCTACTACAGTTCTGAAAAAGATACTCTAGATGATCCTAGTTCAGAGCTATGGATTGATAATGGATCTGAGGAACCCAAACGATTAACCTTAGGAAAAGTCCTTAAAATGACGGGTATTAATAGAATTCCAGTGAACTAATGGACATTACAAATGAAGTAGTTGAAATAATTGGGCAACCAGAAAGCTCTAAGCTTGAATATAAATCTGTTTTGCCACCCTCTAGAAATATTGCCCAACTAATCAGTTCATTCGCTAATGCTGATGGTGGCTATATAATTTTAGGTGTTTCGGATAGTCTCGAAATAAATGGATTGAGTGAAGA
>JAWXBT010000155.1:0-7952 GCA_034440315.1 bacterium | reverse complement strand
CCTTTATAGATCGAAGTATTACTGAGAAGACTAAACTTAGCCTTGGTCATCTCTTATCTTTTGAAGATCTCTCCAATGTAGAACCTGATGTTATCATTAGTCCCCTAGATACAGGCTCGCTTAGATTTAGTACCTTATCTTCCAGTCTAACCTATGATCAAAGAGATAATGCCGTGATTCCTACATCTGGATATTACGGATCCTTGGATCTTGGAGTATCTCAAAAAAGCATTGGATCTGAAGCCAACTTTTTAAGCGCGGGAACTCAATTTGCTTTTTATTATCCATTACCTCTTGATGCACCATTAACTCTTGCAAATAATACACGAATTGCTGGGCTTTTTGGCATTAGTGGAACAGATGAAATTCCACTGAGTCAAAGATTTTTCATGGGTGGTCACAGCACCGTTCGTGGATTTAGAGAGAATTCACTTGGACCAAAAGGGTCAGAAGGAAATGTAATTGGAGGAGATCTCTCTGTTCTAAATAATATAGAACTGCAGTATCTATTGTACCAAAATATACAATTAGCAGCTTTTTTTGATATTGGTTCTGTCTTTTTACAAAGCCAAAATTTATCAACTTCAGATCTTCGTGAAAGTGCCGGTATTGCTGCTCGCCTACTAACTCCAATCGGTTCTATTGGAATAGATGTTGGCTTTCCATTGGATCAACGAAAAGATGAATCTGCCACAAGATTTCATTTTAACATCGGCGCGCAGTTCTAAACCAACTCATCATTTTTATAATGAAAAAAGAGAATCGATATTTATAAGACAACTCTAGGCCTCTTCAAAAAAAGCTCTACTTTCAATTCCGCTCGATCGAAAAGCTTTTATTGTTTGCGCCAACAAGTCTCGCACAGAAATAATTCCAATTGGATTACCAGAGTTATCGACAACAACACAACAATGATGCTTGCCAACACAGGCTCTATTTAGAATTTCACCTACGGTCGCAGAGTGGGGCTCTATCATAATGTCTCGATCCATTGCATTTGCAATGGAAGCAAACTTTGCATCTGCTGAGCTTTTAGAAAATATTTCTTCAACAGCATCAGCTCTTAAAACTCCTAAGATAATCTCTGGACTATCTTGCACCAATGCATAACGAAGAGATTCACTTGCAAAAATCTCTTGGGCTTCTTTGAGAGTAAAATTAATTGCTAAGGAAAGTACCGACTCTAGCCTCAAAGACTCAATAGACTTTGAGAGTATCGACTCAGTGCCTGACGGATCGTTTCTTGTTATCTGCTCTAACAAACTCTGAGAAATTATGAACTCCTCAGAAAGCCTATACAACAGCATACCTAGCCCTCCACTTTCACAAAATAAATTTTTAAAAGAACGTTGCAAGCCAAAGAAGCAATCTTAACTCCTTAAACACGCGGACAGGAACATAACACATCCCTATGGCTAAATCTTACTAAAAAATGATCCATTTGCACAATTTACCTGTCATTCAAGAGAGAGTAAGATGACTCAATGCTGATCGAATGATCATTCTATAACTACTAAAATTGCTAAAATGAACAAAAATATCATTCTTGCCTCCTACCTAATTTTCCTAATTTTAATGATTTGCGTCGGCTACTTAGATCTTGCCACTCCATTACTCGCAGTTCTTTTCTCTCTGTTTGCACTCCAGCTTTTGCGATCTGTGAACAGACAAAAAATTGTAGCCATCTCACTTTTTGTAATATTAGTTCTTGGAATCTTTACTGGCTTTGTTTCTTTTATAAACATCTCAGTCAATGATCTTCCTAAGATTATAGAAGATTCCATTCCCGCTGTTTTAGATTTAGCTAAAAAATATGAAGTAGATCTTCCTTTTAGTGATATCGGAGATATTAAGGCTTTAACTGGTCAAGCCTTAAAAGATCAACTCGGAAAGCTGGCTCGTTTTGCTCAAGTAGCCACCATGGAATTTGTATACCTAATTATTGGCTTAGTGGTGGCAATTAGTTTATTTATTAATTCTCAAATTGATCTTGATAAAGATAAGCATCGTATAAAAAACAATTTATACTCTCTTGTCTCTACTGAACTAGCTAGACGATTTAGATCCCTATACCAAAGTTTCTCTATCGTCATGGGTGCTCAATTAGTAATATCAACAATCAACACAATCTGTACCGGTATTTTTATTTTTCTTCTTGGACTTCCTTATTTTGCTTTGATCGTTGTAATTACATTTTTATGCGGACTGTTGCCAATTGTAGGCAACATAATCAGTAATACCATCATCTTTGCAGTTGCTATAAGAATTTCACTTGAATATGCAATCATCGTTCTTGTTTTTTTAATTGTTCTCCATAAATTTGAGTACTTTTTAAATGGTAAAATTATTGGAGGACGTATCAAGAATCCTATGTGGCTAACGCTTTTGGCACTTATCATCGGTCAAAGAGTATTAGGTGTTCCAGGAATGATTTTAGCTCCAGTTGTTTTATATTATCTCAAACTTGAAGGAACAAAATACGAAGTTGAAATTCTGGCACCTAAACAAGCAACAACACCTCCATAACACTAAGGATTAAATGGTCTCAGCAAAAGTCCCACTAATATTTAATTTCGATCAAACAAGTTCGAAGCAGCTAGACATCGAACAGCCGTCATTGTGGAAACACATTTGCACCTTCGGATTCATGCTTATTTTATTCTCTATTATTTTGGGAAAGGTCAATTTTTGGGATAATAATCAGCAGATACTAATTCCTTCTCTAACTTATGGATTTATAATAGGTGGGATCCTAATACTCACCTCCCTACTTCAGATAAAAAAAGTTTCATCTGACTGTTTTACTTCAGTCTGGGGTTTTGCAGCTGGTCTTATTTTAGTCTTCATAAGTGATTGGCTTGTTCGGGGATATAATTTATTTCAAGGTCCAAGTGCACGAGGAGAATTAATCCTGGTTTCTATTTTAGCTGCTTTTACTTTGAGAAAAAAAGGCACTCAACTGGTAAGTGCTTTTTTCGTAATTGGCTTATTTATAATAATCTTTTCCTTTTTATCTGAATCAAAAGGCCAGCTACTTTTTTCTGATGACCATGCCTCTTTTATTTATAGATTGCAGCTTCTTAAAAGTAATTTTCCTAACATTCCTTTTTATAATCCAGATTGGAACGCAGGATTTGATTCCAGAGATTTTTTTGCAACTGGAGCTCTGTCAATCTACCTCTTATTTCTTCCCATAATTTACCTGTTTCCAATTGAAGAGATCTATAATCTGATCGTAGTCTCTATTCTTTTTATTCTTTTGCCAGCTTCTGTTTTTCTGGCATCAAAACAGTATAAAGTATCCGCTTTAGCATCCATCACGGCCAGCCTACTCTCTTTAGGAGTAAGTCTTATTTGGTATCGCTGGGCACTGAAATATGGAACTTTAGGTTTTATTTTATCAACAAGCTTAATGCCCTTAGTTATCGCATTCTCTGCAAGATTTTGTGATTCCAAAGATCCCTTAAAATTCAAAGAATATTTTATATTTTTTGCTGCTCTTTCAATCTGTTTTATGTGGCCGGGCTCAGTTTTTTCTCTAGCTCCAGTCGCTTTATTTATTCTCTACTCTCTGCCTCAAATCTCAAAAAATAAAATTAAAATTGTATTTCTCACTTTATTTATTTTAGTTCATGTAACTTGGCTCGGGCCATTTATTTCAGTTACAAAAATTGGAAAATTTGTTACCTCAGAGAGCAGTAGTCAACAAAAAAAGGTATCTTCAACCTCAGCTCTTAGTAACGATCGTTCCCATGAAGATCTAAAACTGTTTAAAATGAAACCTCAAGCACTATCTATCCCTTCATTACTTACACACTTGCGCGAGCAAGTAATTACAGTCAATCCTCTTATAATTTTCTTAGCAATACCTGGCATTGCTCTCCTAACTCGTGGAATTCAAAAGCGCGTACTACAAATTCAATGTCTCTGGTTGTTTCTATGTGGAGCAATCCTCTACCCATTAAAACCTCAACTAGAGTTAGATCGCTTACTAACAGTACTCGTTATAATTTTATGCGTTCCAACTGGCATTGCTTTTGCAGCACTGCTAAAAAATTTACGAGAGGAAATATCAGAGAGTAAGATTAAATCTATAGTAACATATCTAGCTGCTGGATTTTTATTATCTACTCCACTAGCAACTGCAAATATTATCAACAACAGATCTCCAGAGCAGTACTTTTTTGCAACATCTTTCCTTAAAGATCTCTCTACTGCCATAAATATCCATGCTGGAGATGGTCGAGTACTTTTTTCCGGATTTATCCTACAAGATATTAGTGGCGGTCACGTTGCCCCACTTCCCTACTTCTCAAATAAACAACTTATTACCTCGGCTTACTATCACACTCAATGGTGGTATACCGACGTAATTCCAGAAAGTTTTAGAAAAGAAGGTTTGGCTGGAGTTCAGAAATTTCAAGATTTCTACAATGTTTCAGCAGTTATAGCTCACGAACCAACTTGGAAGAAGTTTTTCAGATCTCATCCCGATCAGTTCCAACTTGTTTGGCAAAGTGGCAAATTCGAACTTTTTAAAAGATTGGGCTATCTTTCAAATTATTTTCTGGAAGGAAGCGGCGAAATTTCTAAAATTACTAATCATAATATTTCTCTTAGACTTAATTCAGATTCTGCTGTAATTAAATTTACCTATTTTCCATTTCTTACAGCAACGGATTGTGAACTTTCTTTCTTTGAAGCATTTAGCGGTAATAAATTTATTAAACTCTCTAATTGTCCAATTGGTAAAGAGATTAAAATTGAATCTCTTTCTCCATGGCAAAGAACTATAAAGGGACTATGACTGGAATCTCAAAATCTATGGGATTTTTATTAGTAATACTTTTTACTATCTCAACTTCAATAATCATATTACCGCTACTGAATCTCAATACAGACTCTTTTCTCCTTAATCTGGCAAGTAAAAATCCAATATCCGCGGTTGTGAATTTTTCTCATAATGCATTTTTTCCATGGAGTGTAGATAGTTTCTGGCTAAAATATTTTCAGTCAGCATCAGTCACATTTTTAATAGGGATCTATCTAACTATCTTTTGTGCTGGAACTTATCTTTTAACACAAAAGACATTTCAGACTTGGAGCGAGCCTTTCTTTCTAGCGATACTTTTGACTGCTTTTATTGTCTCCGTTTTTGGGTTCGATGTTACAATCATATCTTTAATCGCTTATCTGCCTTGGTTAATTTTGGCCTATAGTGCCTTTATTTATTCTGAAAGAAATTCTTTTTTATATGCACTTATTCTTACATTCATAAGTATTAGAAATGTTGAAACCTCTCTCTATCTCTCAATAATTCCTGCTTCTATTTCGATATTTTTATGTTGGGATCGATCTTTGTTTACTCAAAAAAAACAAATTTTAGCCCTACTTATACTTCTTACTCCGGCAATTGTTAAAAACCTATCAATCAACTTGCCCTACTTTCCTGATTATCCTTGGGGCAAAGCCTCTTTAGTTTCCTTTGATGGAGTTGCTGGCATTTTAAGACCACTCTTTGGTCCTGAATGGGGAATTGAAGTAATAGATCGTAATTTTATTCGCAATACTTTTTGGATTCCGTCTTTGCTATTATGCATTTTAAGTTTTTACCGTTTTAGTAATCTTTCAGAAAAGAATTCTCCATTTATTAAAAAAACAATATACCTGGCATTAATACTTTCAGGGCTTTCTTTCCTCGATACTAGATTACCTGAATCTTTGGCTCAGATTGCACCTATAGCAACATTATCAAAATTAATACCTGGATTTATTTTTGTCCCCCTTACTCCAATTTTCTTATCTATTTCTGTTTTTCTATTATCGATCTCCTCTTCCTCTGTCCTAACAGCTGCAAAAGTGCCCCTTCTATTTATAATTACCGTTTTGATATTTCATGCTTCTGATAAACACACTTCTTATACTTTTCCCTTGTTGTATAAAATTCAAAAGATTGAAATTTCAACATTAAACGATAAAAGAACTATCTCACCTTCTTATAAAATTATATCCGATACTAAAGGTCTTGCTTTAAATTCTGAAAGATTCCGATCAGTCAAAAAAAGAGTTTCCCCTAAGAGATTTTCTGCACTACTTGTAGCTTCTGAAAATTCTAATTCACTTAAATTCACTATTGATAGAGATTTAAAAACTCACTGGAATACTTCAAACCAGAGACAAACAGGAAATGAATGGCTAGGATTAAAATTAGAATCACCTCAAATAATTGATGGAATTAATTTAAATCCTGGAACAGAAACAGCAAATTTTCCGAGAGGATTAAGGATTTCCACCCTTACAGAATGTAAAGAGTTCCCGGCTAAAGAAAGTTTCAAGGAAAATTCTGAGAAAATCAATATTCCAGAATGGATAGGTCCCGTTCTTTTTACAAAGTTAGATTACCCATTTTTTGGTAAGCAATCAGATCTTAAGATTATCTTTGCCCAGCAAATACTGGCACAATGCATACTTATTGAACAAACTGGAATTGATCATTTTCATGATTGGTCAATTGCCGAGATTTCATTGATAACGACTATGAACAAATGATGAAAATAATAAAACTTAAACCTGGCAAAGATAAGCCAGTGAGACGGATGCACCCTTGGGTTTTTTCAGGGGCATTGGAAAAGATCCCTTCTGATGTTGATGATGGTGAAATTGTTTACTTAGCAGATAGCTCTGGCGAAATTATTGCTACTGGCTACTTCTGTACAGGATCAATTGCTTTAAAGTTATTTTCTTTTGAAAAGATCGAAATTACATATGAATTTTGGCTTAAGAAATTAAAACAAGCTCTATTATTAAGAGAATCTCTTGGTTTAGTAAATTCTCAAAATACTAACATGACTCGCTTAATTAATGCTGAAGGTGATGGATTTCCTGGTGTTATTGCAGATCTTTATGGTGATGCCCTAGTAATTCATTATCAAACAAGAGGCGCATTCTTAATAGCGGCAGACATTGAAAAGTCCATTCGAGAACTTTTACCACATATCAAATCAATCTTTGTTAAAGATTACTCAAGTGATGGTAAAACAAGTTATCATCTGGGATCGAAACCAGAGCGACATATTACCAAAGAGAATGGTTTTAAATTTCTAATTGATTGGGAAGAGGGTCAAAAGACTGGATTTTTTATTGATCAAAGAAATAATCGAAAACTTTTAGGATCTCTTTGTGCTGATAGAACTGTTTTAAACACATTTTCTTATAGTGGTGGATTCTCAGTTTATGCCTTAGGTGCCGGTGCAAAGGAAGTTCACTCTGTAGATGCTTCTAAAAAAGCTATCGCTCTTTGCGAAGAGAATATTGCTCTTAACTTTCCTAATAATTCTTTGGGTACTAAGCATAAATCTTTTACCGATGATTGTTTAACTTACTTAAGGAATATTCAGAACCAATATGATTTAATAATCTTAGACCCCCCAGCATTTGCAAAACATAGAGATGCAGTAAGAGGAGCAATTGATGGCTATCGTGATATTAATCGCTTAGCAATTAAATCGATTAAACCTAACGGAATAATATTTACATTTTCCTGCTCACAACTAGTCTCACGGGATCTATTTCAAGAAGCAGTTTTCTCCGGCGCCTCTCAAGCAAACAGAAAAGTTCAGATAATTCACAGATTAAGCCAAAGCGAAGATCATCCTTTTAGTATCTACCATCCTGAAGGAGAATATCTAAAGGGATTTGTTTTACGAGTGGAATGATTTAATTAGGGACGAAGCTGCTCTGTAGAAAAGGAGCCTAATCCTAAACAAATGAGGATATATTTCCTGATTCCACAAATATCGACGATTTTAATGAAATTCTTTCTCACTTAAAGTGACTAAGATTGTAAATAAGTTTTGCCATAACAATTATAAAGCCTTTTCACCGGTGAACTGATTTATCATTTATTTCTGAATCAAGCACTCCGAAATTTTGCGAGCTTAGTAATTTCAGAT
>JAWXBT010000154.1:0-5852 GCA_034440315.1 bacterium | reverse complement strand
GGGTTAGAGATGTGTAGAACAAATTTTAAATTGATTTAATAATAAGCTGATGTTTTAATCTTTTTTATAGAAAATCTAAAGATATCATGATATTACCTTATTAGAATACTTATTCTAGTAATTTATCAAGAGTTAAATGTAACTTTTTGATCGAAAGTTGGCTCTAAATTAAAAGAATTACTAAGATTTTTTACTCGACGAACTATAAAATACTGAAGATGGAACGGAGATATTATGACTGAGAATGCAACAATTACTTTTCCAGATGGCAAAAAAATTGAACTTCCAATTCTTTCTGGTACTGAAAATGAAAAAGCGATTGATATTAAAACACTTCGCGCTAAGACCGGTTACATAACAATTGATTCAGGCTTCATGAATACTGGATCATGTCAGAGTGCTATTACTTATATCGACGGAGATAATGGGATCCTTCGGTATAGAGGAATTCCAATCGAAGTTTTAGCTCAAAAATCAAATTTTCTAGAAACTGCTTATCTTTTGCTTCATGGAAATTTGCCTAAGGAAGAGGAGCTTTTCAAATTCTCTGATGAGATTACTCGTCATACCATGCTGCATGAAGATCTTAAAAATTTCTTTGACGGATTTCCAAAGGATGCACATCCGATGGCAATTCTTTCTTCGGTAGTCTGCTCTTTATCTACTTTCTATCAAGATGAACCAGGCAGTTCTCAGGAGAAAGATTATAGAAATTCCCTTAGATTGCTTGCAAAATTACCAACAATAGCTGCGTATGCGTACAAAAAATCGATAGGCCAACCATTTATCTATCCTGCTAATCGCTTGAGCTACTGTGAAAATTTTCTACACATGATGTTTGCTTTGCCTGCAGAAGAGTATGAAATAGATCCAGATGTTGTTGATGCACTCAATCTTCTTTTAATTCTTCATGCTGATCACGAACAAAACTGTTCTGCCTCTACTGTTAGAGTAGTTGGAAGTAGCAAAGCTAATTTATACGCTTGTATCTCAGCAGGAATTTGTGCTCTTTGGGGACCTCTTCATGGTGGAGCAAACCAAGAAGTTATCGAGATGCTTGATGCTATAAAGCAAGATGGTGGCAATGTTAAAAAATATGTTGAGCTTGCAAAGAGCAAAGAGAGTACTTTTAGATTAATGGGCTTCGGTCACAGAGTTTACAAAAACTATGATCCAAGAGCTAAAATTATTAAAACTTCATGCGATAATCTTTTAAAGAAACTGAAAGTTTCCGATCCCTTATTAGATATTGCTCGTCAATTGGAAGAGGCCGCTCTTACAGATCCTTACTTCGTTGAGAGAAAGCTTTATCCAAACGTAGATTTCTATAGTGGTATTATGTATCGAGCTATGGGAATTCCAGTTCCAGCTTTTACAGTAATGTTTGCTCTAGGTCGCTTACCAGGTTGGATTGCTCATTGGATGGAAACAACTTCAGATGCTGACATGAAGATTAGCCGACCACGCCAGATCTATACTGGTGAGAATGAGAGGGCATATATGCCGATGGACAAGAGATAATTTAATATTGCTTATGTTAAGCATTTTAATTTTTACCTCAATAATAGGTAGTTTAATAAGTTGTAACTTATTTCCTATTCTTAGTTCATGTGTAACTTATTAAGCGGAATCTGATAAAAGGTCTGCTGCAGCTCCCAAGTTGCACTAAGATTAAAATTAAATTCAAAGCCAGTGATCTGCAAACCCTGCTCTTTGATGATGATCTTTTTAATCTTATCATCTCCTCGTGGACCAAGTCCTATTAAAGAAAAAATACGTTTAGGCTTGCCAATAAAGGCTCCCTGATCATTTAAAGGTACACTATAAAGATCTGAGGTCCTTGCATTCCCTAGAAAGAGTAGCCATTTATTATTCAGCGATGCAGTAGCTAAGCCAAAGCCATCAAAGTTCTCTATAGTATTTAGAATAGCTCCAGTTTCTGCATTTAATTGATAAATTTTACCGAGCTCTTTTGTTCTGCTACTACCCATTACAGAGCTTACATAAATAGATTTACTAAAGCATGAGAAAGTAATTCCAAGAATTCCAAAAACATTTTGATCGAAAGCTTTCGCGTTTATCGGCAGATTAATCCATTGGGACATAATTCCATTTTCAGGATTAACTTTATATAAAATATTTTGTGCAGTTGGAGGGTTAAAGGTTAATTCGACATGTGGAGCAGGGAAGGTGTAAACAGTACCCTTTTCATCAAATGTCATACCACCGAGTGAACCAGCCAGTCTCCAGGTCGGGTGTTTATAGCTTTTCTTCTGGGGAGATGCTGGATCTATCAAAGTTAAGCCTCTATCATGAATTTCCGCGGTACTGAGCATTGCAGTTTGCGAATCAAAACCAAATTTTTTTGGAAAACTAGGATGCCTCAAGCAATCCTGATCCGATCTGATACTTTGAGCATCACTAGAACTGATTGAAAAAAGAAATAATATTACAAAGATAATTTTTTTCATTCGGTTTTTATAGGAGTAAACATGGGACCAGCAAAGCATGGATAAGACTTTGCTTCATATCTTCCATTTACCAAAACACTCTCAGCCCAACAGTATTCGTGACCAACTCGATCGTCATTTTTAAGTTGTGGAGCATACCAAACTACAAAATCATCATTTTTAATTAATTTCTCAGGATTTGGTTCGATAAATTTTTCAGGTCCTTGATGATAATCAATATTACAACATGGGCCGATTGTAATTAAGTTATTTTCTCCTTCAGCGGTTTTTGCTTTAGTAACGTAAGTGTAAGCAAAATCACCTCGTCCGCCATCAGGAAACTGTCCACGAGAGGGTTCCATATAGTAGGCGGCTCCTTGTGTTTCGATTTTGAATTGGAATCTATCCTTATAATAAGAAGTGTTATTTGATTGTAGAGTCCATTGCTCTTTATCCCATGCCTGCCAGTTGCCATTTTGATAATTGCTGATATTTTTTGTGTTATCAAAAGCTATCCGAAAAATTGGAGTATAAGTTCCGTCATTACCACATCCACGACCAATACTTGCAGCACTGAGTCGGAATCGTCCATCAGAGTAGAACTCATATTTTTGCACATAGTTATAATTGCAAGGTTTTGGCCAATCCTGATTAAAATATGTTTGTTCAAGTAAGAAACCTTTACCAAGAGCATTATTGATTGTGGAAACTTTCGGGGGTTGATTAGCGAGGACCGCAGCCTGTGAAAAGACTGGACATCCAACGGCATCACTATATCCAAACCCATCTGTGTTTGAATAACGGACATGCCAATCTACTAATTTTACACTTTTTAATACTGGCTTACCATTAAAAGTTACCTGTTGTATTTCTAGACCATCACTTGAAGTAAGTTGAAAATTTAATTTCCAGCCATCCCGAACAATACTTGAATTTGCATCACAGAACTTATCTGTCACGTGGTCGTCTTGTAATTTACGTTCAGTAATTATAGCCGGACCAGTCAATCCAACATTTGTCCAGCGTATTCCAGCAATATTTAAATCTGTCAGATCTACTATTGTCCAAAGGGCTTTATCATTCTTAATAAAAGTTGGAGCCACGCATAAATGACGACTCCGTTCGCAACGAGTTCTATTTAGAGCTGTTTTTGTACTGGCCATTAAAGCAGATTTTGTTAATGGGGGAGAACCAAGTGCTGTTATGACTTCTGGTGCATTGCCTGCAATCTCAAGGGCAAGATTTTTAAGGCTAAGAGGAATATCGGGTTGAGAATCTTTATAGTGTAAAACCTCTATAACTTTTTGACTGGTAAGATTCACAAGTCCAATAGTGGCAAGATTCATTGCAAAGTTATACATCTCGATTTTATAAATTTTTGAAAGTGCTTTTAAGGTAGTATTTTTTATGTCACTTAGCTTTGCTGGATAGATGCCAAAAATCTCACTCAAAAATGGGTTGCCTTTTTCATCTCGGAGAAATTTTGAAAACTCGGAATTGGTCACTATCAGTTCATATGCTTGTTCCTGATCTTGCGTCATTGAATCAAGTTTAAGGATAGGGATTGACGATTTTAATGTTGTAGTTATTTTTAGCTTCCGATCACTGAGTAATTGTAACTTACTTTGGGGTTCAGTAATGGTAATATTGGAATCAATTGGATCTAATGCCCAGGTTCTAGCTAGGAAAATGAAGGAAAAAATAAAAAATATAGAAAGAAATTTTGACATAGTTAGGCTACTAATTATTATTCTACTATCTTCTCTTTATCTTAAAGAGGCTACAGCGCAAGAACTCTCTGCGAAAGTCCTAAGTAACCTCGGTCAGGCATTATTTTTTGATAAAAATCTTTCATTTAATAAGACAAAATCCTGTGCCAGTTGTCACGATCCTAGACTGGCCTTTACTGATGGTTATAGGAAATCTTTAGGTGCTACGGCAGATCTACATATGAGAAATTCTTCGACACTTATAAATGTAGGAGATTATATTTCTTTTACCGCTAGTGATCCTAATATTACTACTTTAGAAATGCAGATTAGAGGACCGCTCTTTAATAGAGTGCCACTTGAACTTGGAATAAGTGGACATGAAGTTGAGGTACTGAATCGAGTAAAGTCAGATGTAAAATATCTGAAAATTATTAGTAAAGATTTTATTACGATACTAAATTGGGATCTTATTATTAAAGCATTGGCTGAATTTGTTAAGGGAATAAAAAGTACCGAATCAAAGTATGACGAGTTTTTAAAGAGTAAGAATGACTCAATCCTCACAATTTCTCAGAATAAAGGAATGAAATTATTTTTCTCAGAAAATCTTGCTTGCGGTAGTTGTCATGGCGGAAAGCATTTTAATACTCCTAAATTAGAAAATGAGCGCTTCGTTGCAAATGGATTCTTTGTATTAAATAAATCACATGTAAATACTAAATTTAAGCCGGATCTCGGATTGGCACTTGTTACAAAACTAAAAAGTGACATCGGTAAGTTTCGGATTCCAACACTTCGTAATGTTGCTCTAACTTCGCCATATATGCATGATGGCAGTATTGCTACACTTGAAGAAGTGATTGAAGTTTATGCTAAAGGCGGGATTAATAAAAACAATTTAAGTAAAAGCATTACCGGATTTCCGATTTCGGCAAGCGAGAAAAGAGATATAATCGAATTTTTAGAATCTCTAACTTCTAATGATTATAGATTTGAAATATCAGACTAGACTTTAGTGACGTATTCGATAAGTTATTTTAAATGATTGGAATACTCTTAAGGTGAAGAAACTTAGCTGATGCGGCTCTAGTCTGATCTATTTTGCACTGATTGCGAATGTCCACTAACAATAATATACATCCAGGGTACAACAGCCAATACCAGATAAATCCCGACAAGTGCGGCAATTAGTGGTCGAATCCATTTTCTTCGATGTGCGTAGGTGGTAAGTCCAATCACTAATACTACAGCAAGAAATTTTGCAATTACCAGAACTGGGGCCATGCCATAGGCACGCATCAGTTCTCTTAAAAATGTATTTCGCTCCATGTGAAGCCCCTGCATTTCGAGCCCAAGATATGTCAAAAAACCATCAAATAATTGACACATTGCTAGTGCACCACCTAGTAAGAAGGCTTTTTTGGAGAATGATAGCGAACCCACTTTAATCAGTACCGTCGATTTGCGGATCCTTTTGCCAGTATATGTAATATGTTCAGTTTCACCCTGAACAACTTTGAAAATGTCCTTAAGTCCCATTTGTATATCCTTTCGGACTTACTTCAGTATTTCTTGATTTGAGACTTAAAACTAAGGAACTTTGAATAGAAAATTTTGGACTCCAGCAGTCACAAATGATTGCCGATATAGTTGGTAGGGAATCTATATTATTCAGTGAGTTATGAGTATT
>JAWXBT010000153.1:0-5244 GCA_034440315.1 bacterium | reverse complement strand
CCTTATTACAATCCAAATTTGACGCTTTTTAATGAAGATTTTTCTTTTGCTTTTCCGCCAAGGGTTACTAAACCTTGGAGAGAAACGGAAAATTCCAACGTCATTAAAATAGCCGTTTGAATTTTAGCAATAATCACTGTGGCTAAGTATACTCTGGGTGATAGCGAGTGAGCCAATCTTGAAACATTAATACATCCCATAAAAGATACATGTTGTTAGCTGATCCGGAAACATGTCCTTGCCAGTATTGATCAATTAATTCTGAATTAAAAAATCCTTGTTTTGCAATCGTCTTTTTAGATAAAAGATGATTAGCCCAGACTTTAAGATCTTTACGTAGCCAGGAATCAATTGGAACTCCAAAACCCATTTTGGGTTGATTCATTAAATTGAGCGGAATATATTTCTCTAAAACCTTTCTTAAGATCCACTTTGAACGACCGCCTCGATATTTAAGATCGGTTGGTAGTTTCAAAGCATACTCAACAATTCTGTAATCTAAAAGAGGCTCACGTGCTTCTAGGCCATGTGCCATACTTGCTCGATCAAGTTTGCAAAATATATCATCAGGTAAATATGAAGTTAGATCCATCAGTGACATATAGGAGAATTTATCAATTCTATTCAAAATTGATGGATCAATAAGTGGTTGAGGGGCAATGCCATTTAAGCTAACCTCTTTAGGCCAGTGAGACATCATATTGTCATAAAATGAAACAAAATCTTTTGCGATCATTCGTGAAGAAAACCTATGAAGCCTCTCTCCAGGATTTTTAAAGCCCATAGAATTTGGCAAAACAAATCCAAGCATTCTAATTGCAGAGTCCCAGGTTTCGCTTGGCAAAGATCGAATAATATCGGCAATACATTTCCAAGCAAAGTTTGGTAAGTATTGTAAAGTTTTCCAAGCATTGTTTGCAGCAAAATACCTACTGTAGCCTAAAAATAACTCATCACCACCGTCTCCTGATAGACTTACAGTGACATGTTTGCGGGTCATTTCTGAAACCAAATAAGTTGGAATCTGAGAAATATCACCAAAAGGCTCATCATAATATTTGGAAAGTTCAGGGATACATTTTTGAGCTTCGGCTGAAGTTATATAAAGTTCAGTATGATCAGTATTTAAATGCTCGGCGATTTTTTTTGCTTGTGGGGCTTCGTTATAACCACTTTCATTAAAACCAATTGTAAAAGTTTTAACAGGTTTTCTAGATTGTTCTTGCATTAAAGCAACAACCGTAGATGAGTCAATTCCGCCAGAAAGGAAAGCTCCCAAAGGCACATCTGCAATCATTCGAATACCAATCGAGTCCCTTAAAAGCGCATGTAATTCTTCAATTTGGGCGGAAACATTTAAAGAGTTTTGGGACTGATTGAGAACAAATGGCAAGGGCTCCCAATAAGAAATTAATCTGGCACTTTGAAGGCCACGCTTATAAAAATCTTCGAGATTAATTTTTAATATTGTTCCTGGCAAAAGTTTATAAAGATTTTTATAGATTGAGAAAGGTGCTCGAATATAGCCGTAACGCATAAAGTGAGCTACGGATTCTGGAAGAATTTCTGCCTTAAAATTAGGATGTTCCTTAACTCCCTTTATTTCTGATGCAAAAATGAGCGCGCCATTAAAAACACCATAATAGAGGGGTTTGACACCCAAGCGATCTCTTATTAAAAAAAATTCCCCCAAGTTTTTATCTAAAAGTGAGAAGGCGAACATACCGTTAAATTTTGGTATACTGGCCTCGACGCCCCATTCTGAGAAAGCCGACAGCATTATCTCAGTATCACTTGATCCACGAAAAATATGACCGAGCGCTTCTAATTCATTGCGAAGATCTCTAAAATTATAAATTTCTCCGTTATACGAAATAACGAAGCGACCATCCATTGAAGTCATCGGTTGAGCACCAGTAGGAGAGAGATCTACAATTGAAAGTCTTCGATGGCCAAAGTATGTACCGAAATCTTTGTTAATCATCATGCCGTCAGCATCAGGTCCACGATGAGAGATCGCATCAGTCATACGCTTAATGATATCGGATGGTGATGAGCAGTTATTTTGTAAAAACCCGGCGATGCCGCACATAGTAAATTAATCTGAGATGGCTAAGTTTATAATTGTTTGCAACGTCCTAAAATAGGTTGACAGTTAATTGTTAATAAAACCGATATCAGTACCCTCACTAAGTTTATAGTTAGCTTGGATATTTGAGCCAGCGAACCACATTTTAGATATATTGCGATAATGCCCTATTTTCGGCAGGCTGGGCATAGACAATAGTTTTTGAAATGAAAGCAATTCGAATCTGTTATTTAACCACTTCATATCCTCGCTTTGATGGCGACGAAGCCTCGATTTTTGTAGAGAGATTGGCGGAAGCTTTGTCACAAAAAGGGGTTCATTTAACTGTTGTCGTGCCCAAAGATCGTACTGAACCAGTAATTGAACATAGACTCGGAATTGAAATTAAAAGATTTGGCTACCGTTTATTTGCAAAAGAAGGCTTGGCTTTTGGTGCTGGGATTATACCAAACTTAAAGCGGAATCCTTTTTTGATTTTTCAAGCGCCACTTTTATTTCTAGGGATGCTACTTAAATCATTTTTCGTTGCCCAAAAATCTGATTTTATAATTGCTAATTGGATTTTTTCGGCTGCGGTTGCTTTTGCGTTAAGCATTTTAACCGGCAAGCAATATATTTACATTGTGCGCGGAGCGGAAATTAATTTATTTAAATCCAAAGTACTTCGTTTTTTATTTGCTCCAGTAATTAACTCCGCTTCAAGTGTTGTTTGTGTTAGTGCAGGATTTGTTGAAACTATATCCAAATACTATCCGAATCAGAATAAGTGTAAATTTATACCCAATGGCATTACTGTTTATTCGGTTACGAATGATGAAGTAAATTCATTAGCTTCAAGAAAGGGAATCGATACTTCAAAGAAGCATCTCTTATTTGTTGGCACACTGATACCACGCAAAAATATTGATTATTTATTCGAATTGTTGACAAGTAAGGAACTCGCTGAATACCATCTTATTGTTTGCGGCAGACTTTCAGATCAACTCTATGTTAAGCATTTAAGAGATAAAATATTAGCACTGAATCTCGATTCTCGCGTGAAATTAGAAGGAGAAGTTTCTCCAAAAGAAGTCAGCGCGTATCTTGAAATTTCTTCTGCTTATATTACAGCCTCAAAACAAGAAGGTACTCCGAATGCAGTCCTTGAAGCCATTAGTTACGGTAAGCCAGTATTTGCTTCAGATATAGAGGCTCATAGAGAACTACTGGGAGACTTTACCAAGGAGTGCTTGTTTCCTTTGGATAATAAAGAGAAGGCAGCACTGGCAATTAAAACCCTGATTTTAGATTCCGCAAACCTTCACCAGATTGCCAAAAACTGCCAAGAGAAGCTAAAAGGCAGGAACTGGGAGGCAGCGGCAGAGGCGTATCTTTCTTTATGTCTCTGAGACGATAGAGCACCGATCCTACCAACCTTGCATCTTATTGAATACACTCGGCTCATTTCTAACATACTCAAATTAGGAGGACGCTATGGTACCTATCGATCTATCTACACTAGAAATTCACACAACTGAAGTTGATCATACTCGCCAATTACAATTAAAGGATTTTGATTTTTTAGAAAGATTACAAGGCCCAGCCTTATCTAAAAGTGATCAAGAAGAGAGAATTTCGATGGTCAATGGTCTAATTGGCGTTTCGCAAATCGGAATTGAAGTCGTGCATAAAGAAGCTGAAACTGCCACCACTGCCTATGAATGTGCACGTATAATGGCACAAGATACTGTGCGCATGATGAAAAGGGGTCAAGCTCATGGGGATGGTTGGGAGCAACTGTCTAATCAATGGCAAAATTTAAAGACCTTTACTGAACATCTCGGTAGATACCTTGCCCCGGTATTAAGTGGAATAAACACCGAAATTGATACTTTTAGTGAAGCTAGGAGGCAGAAACAATTGCCCCAAGCCTTAAAAGACCTAATTGCTCAGATTTAGTTTAATGTTATCCCAAGAAGTTATTTCCGAATAATTTTCTGTTGAAAACCTTCGGTTTATACTGAATTTCAAAAGTCCTTGCCGAAAAGAATTCGCCTTCCCCCTTCGACAAGCTCAGGGCTTCGGCGGATATAGTCTTTTCTAGAAGTTTTGCAACAGGCCCCTCATTTCATTCGGCAAAGACTTCTTAAAAGTACTATAATTAAAACATTTACTTGGGATAACTCTCTAAGAATTCTTCGTATAAACAAATTTTCGATTTAAATTTCCGCCACACATTATTACCTAACTGAGGAATTAGGGCGACTATTCTAATGAATGGTGGTTCTGTCTCTCTAAGTTGTACCAGGGAGGTATTTTATGATTACACGGATTGTATTTAGCGCAGTTTTTTGGACTATTCTTGGACAGTGGGGGTATGCGGAACTTAAAATTCTTTGTCCTGCATTTGTTCCAGCGGTTGATTATACACTACAGCATGTTCAAATTCCAACACACGATAAGTGGTCGAAAGAAAAGCTAACTGATCTATTAGCTGGAGTTTCAGATAAGTTTAAAGATTCTAAAATTTTCTAAAAATTACTTTTTATTACACAGAAACCGCCACCTTGTGCTAGAATGTTAGTATAGGGGTTTCTATATGGTTTTGCGCTTAGGTCTTTTTGCCTTAGTGTTATTTATTTCTTCCGTCCTTCTTGGATGTGCAGCGATTCCCTTGAGTTCAAAATATACTGCTCCAAAGGAGCGTCCAATTACTCTTGATCAGTACTATTCAAAAGGAAAGTCATATTTAGGTTATAAAGAAGAGGTTTTACAAAAGAATAAAAACAAAGAAGTCACTCAAAAAACCATTACTATTAATACACAATACGGTGATATTTTAGTCGACTATTATGATCATAAATCTAATGATGACGATCTAATCTTCGTTTTCCCCTTACTTGGCGGCAAACCAATAGTTTCACAACATTTTGCTAAATATTTTTCAGATCGAGGCATTGATTCTGCGATTCTAAGACGCAATGATGATTTCAAAAATCCAGCATTTTTTAACAAGATTGAGAAAATGTTGCGTGAGAACGTGGTTCGCGACAGAATTGCGATAGATTTTTTTGAGAAGGTTTATCATAAAAAAGATTTTGCAGGTTTCGGTGTAAGTCGTGGAGCTATTAATTTAGCCATGACTGCTGGTGCAGACCCGCGTCTTAAATATAGTG
>JAWXBT010000152.1:0-4358 GCA_034440315.1 bacterium | reverse complement strand
GATAAAACATTACCCTTATTTATTAGTACCTATGGAGCAAAAATTAATAATGCAGAAAGTTTTTTAATGGGTGCAAAAACAATATGGAGAGCAATAAATGAACTATCAAATCAAACTAAACTACACCCACACCTTTTAAGACATTGCTATGCTCTCGATTTATTAAACAGCTCTAATGATATCAGATTGGTTGCACAGGCTCTAGGACACGGGGATGTTAGAATTACTATGCGTTATACCGAAAGAACAGAAGAGCAAGTTGCAGAAGCTTTAGAAAAAAGTAGAAAAACGAAAAGTTAGATCACTATTCAGAATAATCTTTCCTCAATTTGCAAGTTGATCCGCAGGCAGTCCTAATTCGCAACTCTTTTATTACTCTGACTCTGTATCTGTTTTAATGAGAGTTGTTTTTTAGAAAGAATAATTAATCCAACTGTACATATGAATATAAATTGATGAACGTGGACTACTAAAGAATAAGCTAAGGCCATCTCTTTAGTTTGGCCAAACAACGTTAATGTTGCTACACAAGCAGTCTGAATTATTCCGATAAATCCAGGTGCGCTTGGTGCCGCTACTGCTAAAGCGACAATAACCGTTAGTGTCAAACCAACTAAGATACTCCAACTGCCTCCAAACATCATCAATCCCAACTGAAAAATCAGGGCGACTAAAAACCAAGACAAGATTGAGTAAAGAATAACTTGAAGAAGTCTTCCCTCTCCTCTTAAAACCCCAGCAGCCTCAATGAGGCTCATTAAAAATCCTCTAATTTTAGCCTTAAATTTAAGCGGTAAAATTACAAGACAATAATCGATAATCTTTATAAGTGGACTAGAAGAGTATGTAGCTACAACAATAAAAAGCAAAATACAGGTTCCCAATACAGCCAAACTTATCGCTCCATTCATTGCCCAGGTTGGCAACGTAGGAATCATAGGAGAAATAATCGCCATTAAGACAAGCACTGTTGCTAAGTCAAAAAACCTTTCAATAATTATTGAAGAAAAAGTAGTTCCAAAATTATATTTTGTTTCTCGAGTTAGTATATATGGTCGAATAAATTCACCTGCACGTAGTGGCAATATAAAACTCACCATATTTCCCAGCATCAATGCATCAAAAAGAACCATATTATTGGCTTGACATTTACCTGGTAGAAAATAACGCCATCTAAGTGCTTTAACCCAATAGTGAAGCCACATTACGGCTGTCATTGGCAAAAGATAATAATAGTTCAGATGAAGAATCTCTCTTCCTAAGACAGTCCAATCAATTTCTGATCCAACCCACAAAAGTAGAATTAAGCTAATAGACCAGCCTATTAGGGAATGGAATTTCTTAGAAAAAAGAAAATTAGGCACTAGTACTCAAGACCTGTAACTTCTCTTCCAATTGTCTGACTTAATTTTGCAAGAGCCATATTATAATTGTAGCGAGCTTGATATAGATTAATTTTCATAATTGCATAAGAACCAATTCCCTCCATTAAAATCTTAGGTTCACCAATTCCTACTTCATAGTTATTGGAAGCTGAGACCATCCAACCTCTGGCTGATTTCGTACCCTCTTCAGCCTGCTTAATCTGCTCACGGTATTCAAGAACTTTCCGATATGCTTCTTCAACAAGTAATGGTAATCCAATTTTTGCTAATTCCTCTCTGGATTTTAAAGCTCGATAATTAGCCTGGGCTTGAGCAATTTTTGCTTGAGTAGTTAGAAAATTAAGATTCCAGCGCATACCCAAAGCTGGACCACCTTGAATTGGACCAAATCCATCATCATTTAAGAATGGATTATGATTGGTATCTCTTGCATCAGAGGCTCCACCTTCAAATCGAGCTCCTGCAAATAAAACTGGATATAGATCTGCCTTTTCTACTTTGACTAGATTTTGTTTTGCTTCAACACCATATTTCAGTTGATTTGCTTCAGGGGCATGTTTCCAAGAAATTGCAATTAATTCTTCAAGATTATCGAACTTAAATTTCTCTTCTGTTAAAAAATCAGGCTTTAAATCAAAATTACCAGAAACTTTACTAAATGCAGAAAGAGCGGAGCGAGCTAGTGGCTCTCCTTGTTTTGCTGTTGCTAATTGACGAGCAAGCTCAGCTTTCCCAACTAGTAATCTTTGAATATCAGTCTGAGAAACTTCACCAGTTCCCTCTTCAAATAATTCATTGGCCTTAGTGAGTGCTTTTTCAAGATACTCTCCAACCTCATCTCCAAGTCGCATTGAATCAGAAGCGAGTAAAACCCCATAAAACAACTCTTTTATTCGCTGAATTACTAAATTTCTTTTCATTTCAGCGCCAGCTTTCTCAACACCAATACCAGCAGTTGCAGCTTTTTTATAACTATCTAATTTACCCCAGGTCCAAATTGGAACAATTGCAGTTAATGTCCCTTTGGCAAAAGGTCCGAAACCTTGAAAACTATCTGTCCGATCAGAAGTACCTAAAAACTGACTCTCGGGTAATGCAACTTGATTCCCATTACCATCAAGAGCATAAAGTTGATCTCCATTTGCTCGAGCGTTTCCGTGTACACCGGCAAATCCCAAAAATTCAATTATGCCAAAATGTCCGGCCTTAGCTTCATCAAGTCGAGCCTTGGCAAAATCAACATTAAAATATGCTTCTTTAATCTCTGGGCTTTGGGCAATTGCTTTTTTAATAAAATCGTTGAGTGTCATTTGTGCGTGAGGAGTAGCAAAAATACATTGGGGAACAAGAAATATAAGGAACGCAGTAATTGCAAGCCGATACATGGGTAAACTCCTAGTAAAGCTATTGTAATAAGTAGTTGGTTTTATATCAGATTGTAACAGAGCTGGGAATATGAACAGTGATCTGAACTAATCGCTAATGCTAACATATAAATCATTACGTACTAACCGTCCGCTTTTACCAAAAATACTGCTCCTACCCTCTCGATTACCCTGATCAAGACCGCGACGTTCTAGCAGGGGCAAAAGCTTTTCAGGACCCAAATCTGCCACAACTTTTGCTTCATCTTTAAAAAGAAGAGCTAAATTCAGATATATAAATTTTCCACCACTGGAAAGTTGCTCACGAGGCATTAATTTGAATTGAGTAAGAAAAACAGAAGTTAATTCATTATTGGCATTGCCCTTAACAAGAGGAAGATCACAATTCAAGCCATCACCAATCTTAGGAGCAACTCCATTGTTCTCTTTTAAAAGGAGCCAGGCCAAAGTTAAGGATCGGGCGGCAATGTCTCGATAGTCTTGTTCTATCAAATCAGCCAATCTGTTTGGAACAAACTGAAAGACAAACTCAGATCCAAGCCCTTCAGTTTTGCAAGCCATCTCTCTTAAACCATCAGTACAAAAAATAAGCCGAATATCAGTGCCATTTTGATTTGAATCTTTAAAAACCGACACCATTATAGGCGATTCTAGGCTTGATGTAAGATTTTGTTTTTCGCTTAACTCCATTTCAGACATAATCTGACTCGGATTTAAACTAAAAAATGCAATTGCTTTTCCAAAATGAACTTCGAAAGGCTCGCATGATGAGCGAAGTACGGGACGAATAAACTTACCTAGCAATTTTGTTGAATTTATAGTCTCATATTCTGATTTTAAAAAAATATCAGCACCCGAAATCCAATCTATATCTGAATTGCCTTGACGATTATGAATGGCAAAGAAGGTTCCAAGTTGAGAAAGCCTATCAGAATACCCATAGTTAATAATTTCATATCTTAATAAAGCGATGAAACCTCGAACATATCTTTCGATTTTCAAATCTTTCCACTTAACAAAAAAAGCAATCTTTTCTTTTACTAGAGTTGATAATTCTTTAGATTCTACAATTTTCAAGTATCGTTCCCGATGAAATGATACTAACTCAGTACATTTCTCAAATGAAAAGGAATGAACATTTTCTGTAAATAACTGATAAGATCTATCACTTAAAGTCGATCGGCTCCTTTCTTTTTCTTCTGGAAAAAGAATCCCTAATCCTTCAAGATAAATACTTCTTTTCTCAGCTAGAAAAGATAAAATTGCAGAACTTATTCCGAAATTTAAAATTCTTCTCTCTTCTTCACTACTTTCAATAAGAAATTCATACCAACTAATGCGACTGGCATTTAGATTTGTAACCCTCTTAGATGAATCTGACGCAGATCTACTTGCTACGCCAACTGATGTCGCACCGTCATACATAATTTTGGGAATGCCTTAGAATCAAAAAGAGTTGGGAATGTAACTGATTCGATTCCAGTCGTCTATAGTAAGTCCAAAAAGAAAAAGAAAATTCCGAAAGAAAAACTTTATTTGCATTTATGATCCCCCGCAGGGATCATAAATAGTTATCCCAACACAAAAG
>JAWXBT010000151.1:0-3098 GCA_034440315.1 bacterium | reverse complement strand
CGGAATCTTCTAACGTTGGAGAGTTTGGAAGAGAAGAATTTTGCTTTGTTGGAATCAAGGAATTTATAAAACCACCACCTTGGTTAAACGTGGTGGCATCACCTCCCAAAATTAAACTCGAGGCCATTTGACCGACCGCACCAACAATGGCGTTGTTCTTTCGTGACCCAGCCGCTGCGCCATATTTGGCCGACCTAAAATCTTCAGGTGAAAAAACGGGCTCAGGCCGAAATGGAGAGCTTACAACATTTACGATTGCTTTTGGAAGATCCCTAAAAAGTCGATCGGAAACTTTTTTAAAAATTCCAGCAAGTCCGTCAAGTTCATTTAAGCCTGACAAATGGGTTAGCCGATCGCCTTGATAAGTGTATGGATTTCCCTGGCGATCAAGGTAAAATTCAAAGCCATTTTGGTTTTTAACTTTAACAAGTTGCATCGATGAACCATTTGATGCTTTTTCGATTTGAAGTGTGTTCATTTTTTTCTGATTTTAATTTTTGATAAAGATTCAATTACCTCCGACTTTTTGAAGAAAGTTCGGCCACCCATTCTGTGAAATGGAAGTGTTCCCGCATTCATCCAGGCGTGGACGGTTACGAGGGTTACGTCAAACATTTGAGCAACGTCCGTTCGCTTAAGAAGCTGATCATCGTTTGAACCGTTAAGGGGGTTAGTTTTTTGGGTAAGAATGCTTAATTCCTCCCTGAGAATTTGCTTCAATTCAGAAGCGGTTAAAAGAATCATTTCCGTTACCATGTGAGTTTGTTTTTCGGTAAAGAAATGAACTACAAGTCCCCCCAATCAATCCCTAGCTTTTGGATTGGGGATTAACTTTGGTTAAGAGTGATAATAACTCTTTAGAAAGTTCTACTGAAGGCTCAGTTTTTATCAATTTTTCTTTTTTTGTATAATCTAAAAGTGTTGAATTTTTATTACCCAATCTATCCCCAAATTCAGTTTGAAGTACTTGTGAAAGCTGGCTTGCATTATATTTTTTATGTTGGGCTGTGATAAACATTTCAAACGCTCCAGCCAATTGACGTATCCTATGTCCTTTACCCTTTCCCTTGTATCCATGGGTTTCATCAAATAGAAAGTCAATCACTTTGGATCTTGCCTGCTCCGTCTTTTCGCCAAAATACAATTCGAATGTTTGTTTTTTAATTGTCTTAGATCCGCGTGAAGATGTTTGTTTTTTCAGATTCTGCTCGCGCCACTCATTAAGGAATTCAATTCGTTCTGAAATGATACTCTTATCTAGCATTGTGAGTTTAAGTCTAAAACTGTCTCTGTCCTGATTGAAGGTATCCACAAAATGAAATTCTAAGAACTTAGCAGGATGCTTTGTTTTTGAAAAACGAAAAGAGAAAAGAAGGGGAAAATCTTCATGATCTGATAGTATTTCAATGGGCTGATTAAGGTTTACTCCACGATATCCGCCCTTAACAATGTAGTAAAGTTGATTGGGATCATTCCCTGCCCCATAGCCTTTATTATTGTATAATAAGTCCCTAATCATTGCTCGATAGATACCCCGCTCTTCATAGTTTTCTGACTTTGCCAGTATTAACCAGTTGCGGTACTCTGACATATTGGACTCAACAAATGGCTCGTTTATAATTACTTCCTCAAACAAATTATATACATCTTTAAAAGGAATCAGGCTTACCATTTTGAGAACGGCAGGATGTGTCATCCAATTGCTTGTACTAGAAATATCATCTCTAACTATCAGATCAAATCTTATTCTAAAGTCCTCTATATTGACTGGTTTATTCATGCTATTTTCAACTTCGCTTGTGATTTAAAATGATTGTCAATTACCTTGATTTTTTCCATGTCAGATAGTCTTATATAAGCCCGGAAGGCTTTTTCGGTTTTATGACCAGTAACAGCCATTATGTGTTGGCTTGAAACCCCCTGCAGGTAAAGGTTAGTAGCAAACGACCGCCTGGCAGTATGAGAAGTTATTAACTCATGCTTAGGATATCGTGTTCGTTCCTTCTGTCCAGCTTTTAAAGTTGTTATTTCAATTTCACTATTCAGTCCGGCCTTTTTGTTTTTGGTTATCTCTTTGAGATAGCTATTGAACTTTTGACTAGAAATTGCAGGTAGGGTGTAATCATATTTTGTTAAAAGAGGTATTGCCTTTGGATTAATAGGAACCCTGACAACTGAATTGGTTTTTGTCATTTCAATCTTTAATAGCGTGATCCCATTCTCCTCAATTATCTTGTCTTTTGTTACTCGTACCAAATCAGAGTAGCGTAGCCCAAGCCAACAATCGATACAAAAAATATCCCTTACTCTTTCGAGCTTCTTATCTTCGCTTAGATCCAGCGCAAGAAGTTTATCGATTTCGGCTTCTGATAAGTAAACCGAATCAGAATCTTTTCGCATAACAACAAAGCCTTTCTTCTTGAATTTTAAATTGTTATGTAAATCCCGCTCAAAAGCTTCATTCATTAATGTTTTGATGTGCTTAATGTGTGTGCCCACTGTGTTATCATTCAGTTTCTTTTCCTTCCATAGGTACGATGTATAGCTATCATAAAAATTCAAATCAATAGAGGTAAAGGCTAAGTGTATTCGCTTCTTTGAAGAATACTCTTTCAGTGCATTTAGAGTTGTTTGATATCCCTTCTTTGTGTTAGGTGCAAAGGTGGATTTATCGACATAATCCTGAGCAAAATCAATAAGGCTCAATCGTTTCAGTTCAGCACCATTTAATTCTGCAAGAATGCCTAGTATCTCGTCTTTTGTAGTAAGCATTCCTTTCCTTGAATTGTAGTTGATGCAATTCGTAACATCTTCCTCTACATTGCTTAGAAACCCATTTATCTCCGTGGCAGTAGCAAGCTTTTTAGAATTGACTCTGCCTTTAACTTTCTCCCAGGCGTACCAGTTACACTTTCTTTCAGTAAAAAGTTTAAATGTTGATCCTTTATGTCTGACATATAGGAATATTGGAAGTAGCTTCTTCATTTCTACTTTTCCACGTTCGTTCTTAGCCTTAGCCTTTGATTCAAGATAAAATTTAACGGATAATCCCATTGCGTAAAGAATTGCGTACAAAATTAGTTAATTTGATCTAACTT
>JAWXBT010000150.1:0-7398 GCA_034440315.1 bacterium | reverse complement strand
GAAAGAAGTCTTTCAATATCATATTTTTAAAGGTGATAAAGAAGAGCAGTACACAAATATAACATTACCTGTTTCAGAGATATTTGATGTTAGTAGAGGTGTCGGAAGCGTTACTGCATCTCCAGATTCAGATGGAATTTTCAGACATACCTTGCCCCTAGAGATGATAGAAGAGGTTCCAGTTTTAACTCTGCCATTTGCACTAGCATCTTCTGTTATAAAGCTACCTCTAGAATCAATCTTACCTAAAATTGATCAGCAAGGCAGGCTGGCAGTTGGGTTTTCAGGAAATGCTGGCACGTATCCAACATATTCATTTGAAGCAGTACTTCAAAGTTTTTTAAATATCGAAGCTGGGGAAGATCCCTTAATTCCTCTTTCTACATTCAAAGATTCTTTTGTTTTTCTTGGAGGAACAGCTCCAGGCATTTTAGATCAAAGACCAACGGCTCTTTCTAAAGTTTATCCAGGGGTGGAATTCAATGCTACCGTTTTAGGAAATATTTTAGATCAAACTTTTATAAAAAAATCTTCCTTTGAAAAATCAATATTTACAATCGTTATAACTGCTACTTTAGTTATAACAATTGCTCTTTTTATTCAAAGTGAAATCATTCAATTTGTTGGGATTTTGTTGGTTTTTGTGCTTCTGCTTGCATACAGTTTTATTAGTGGAAAATCAGGAGAATGGACACCTTTAGTAACACCACTGTTCTCAACATCTTTAGCATTAGTCGGTTCTCTATTCGCTAGATATCAATTAGAAGGTCGTCATAGTCGATTTTTAAAATCTGCATTTCGTCAGTATGTAAGTCCAGCAGTCATTGAACAAATTGTAGCAGATCCTTTTCAGCTATCTCTAGGTGGAGCGAAAAAAGAACTGACAGTTTTCTTTAGTGACATTGCAGGATTTACTACAATATCAGAAAAATTAGATCCAACTCAGTTAGTCGATTTTTTAAATGAATATCTATCTGAAATGAGTTCGATCATTATGCAACATAACGGGACAATAGATAAATACATTGGGGATGCAGTTGTTGCTTTTTGGAATGCACCATTACCATTGAAAAATCATGCGGAAATGGCCGTAAAAGCAGCAATTGCATGTGATAATCGTTTAAATGAAATTCGGGCTGCAATTAAAGATAAGTGGCAAATAGATTGTCATGCTCGAATCGGTATTCATACTGGGATGGCAGTAGTTGGTAATATAGGATCACGCCAGAGGTTTAATTACACAGTAATTGGGGATAGTGTAAATTTTGCATCAAGACTTGAGGGTACTAATAAAGTTTTCGGTACAAATATTTTGATATCTGAAGTAACAAGAAAATTACTACCAAGTGAAATTTTCTGCAGATCTATAGGAAAAATTGTAGTTGTTGGCAAAACAGAAAGTATCGAGATTTTTGAGCCCTATGATGTAAATCGCGATCTAAATAGTATCAAACAATTTGAGGAAGGCTTAAATTTATATAGATCATTTAAGCTTTCTGAGGCTCTGGCGATATTTGCAAATATAACGGCAGATCCAGTGGCCCAGGCCTACACAGAGAAAATTAAAAAAGAATTATCTCAAAGCCAAGAAATTTGGACTGCTATCTGGATTTTAAAAGATAAATAGCAATAACTGCTTAGAATAGAGAATATTTCCTTAACAGCGTAATGCATCAATTCGAATTACTTGTTCTTCGTAGCACCGACCTAAGATCGGGCGAAGAAGAACAAGGACGTTTGACCTTATTCTTTTTGAAAGAAGTGAGTTTCTTCCTCACGACATTCACCTAAGATCCTCCTTTCTGTCGATTCGGAGATCATTCACGGAGAGAACCACGTAAATGAGTACCAAAATAATGGCAGCAAAAAGGTAGAAGAAACCAGCGATCTGGAACACGCTCAAGTACGGAGCGTTGAAGATCTTCCTCAGCTCAAAGTTCCAAACAAGCCAAAGAAAATAAAACAACACGCTCGAAGTGACTACAGTATCGAGAAGAACCGTAGTCACTTTCCGATAAGTCATCATCTCAACACTTTCTGATGGAGAAAAAACCTCTCAGCACTATGCTGATAAGACGTCCCCGTTCTGGCTCGGACAATACAATAGACAGATGACTTAAGACAAAATTTAGGTATTGGAATTCACTGCCTTTTTAAAGAGATCGACTCCCCGACTTACTACTTCTCTGCGCCAGTTTATATCTTTAGGATTAAAAATCTCCATTAGCCTGCATTTGGACCAATGATTTAAATCGCCATTACCATAATGATGATACATGTTTTCTATTCTAAAAGAGGAAAGTGCCGCAAAATTATTATATGTCCCAAATTCCTGAAGGATCCAATTGCAAGGAATAGGGGAGAGAACTCTGGGAATTGCATTAGCTAAATCCCCTATTGTTTTAAACCCGACACTTTCATCAGCCGCATCAGAAGAAAGTGGATGTCCTAAATTACTTTCTAGCTTTGTAAATTCAGGATCAGATTTTGCCAATTGAGTAAAAAGAGTGTCATGCCCATATGGTCCCAAACCACTATGTACCTCGATACCGAAAACTGGTGTCGCCTGACTCAAATTGTCTTTAAGCCAATTTTCAAAGATTTTTAAGTTTTCAGTTTTTGCTTTCCCTGTAAAGAATAAGCCTTTTTGATACTCTGATTGTCCCCCAGCTATTGCTTGCTTTACATTGGCAAAGCCGAACTTTAATACTGCCAAAATCGCTTGTGGGTAAAATAGAAGCTTATCAAAGTGCGCTGGTTCTCGTTTTGGATTTAAAAATCCATCTAGGAGGCGGTATCCTTCCGGAGCACCTTGATATGAATTTTCAGTAAATTGAAAATTTCGATTTAGATCAACATTATCTTCAGTCACTCTTCTAAGATGACTCATCCCCCAAGGATTTAAACAGTGCAGCAAAGCCAAGGCGAAATCTTTTGGCGGCTGCGCTAAATCTTTCAAAATCGCCAATTGAATCGCCGCTCCTAAAAAACCTTCAATTCCGTGTGTTCCAGCGACATGCAAAATTACTTTTCTTGAAGATGGATCGCCGATAATTGCAAAATCTATCGCAAGGTCTTTTCCTTCGGGACTCTTTGCTGATATCGGAAAACTTGAGATCTGGGCTTTTAATCTAGTAACTTCTTGAAACCATCTCTTCTTAGATTGTTCATAAGAAATTGAGAAGTAAGATTCGAGATTTTGATTCATTGAATTAGATATTGCATTAATATCTTTTAATCTCAATCTATTATCCCGGAGCTATAACAAAATTGATTGAGATTTAGACCATTGATAGTCTTACTCACTCAAGAATTTTCAACTTAAAAATTATAGACCTTTTAAACTCGGGTCCAGGTCTGAGAATTAGATTTATGTCTGTAAAATATAAGTAATCCTGCCAGATGCAGAGCATGGAACTCTTTTCATCTTGAGTTTTAATTTAATAGATAAAAATCTTCGAAGCAGAAAAGAGCTTTACCTTCTTGTGTTTTTAAACATCAATAACTAATCGAAAGAAATATCTAAATAAATAAGGAGCACTCCTCTTCCGCGTTTCTTCACATTTCAAACAGCAAATTCCCGCGACACCTAGGGGTTAACCCAAGTATCTATTGCTGCCAAAAACGATCAGATTGCGGAAGAGGAGCGAGTCCTGTCGATGAGTTACTACGGCGGATGATCGTCGTGTTGGCTCATCGCCTACGACCTTGTGTTCTCGATCGATCCCGAAGGCGACGGGATTCCGAACGAAGACGTGGCGCAGCTGGAAGTGCACGAACGAGCCGAAGAGTGGCCACCGTAGTGGCTGTACCGATTGGAAGTCATGCGAGATCTCCGAAGTTCAGAGGACCTACCACCTGACGGTCAGAACAGGTGACTGGAGGACATTGAATCTGGAAAAAGTCAGAACGGAAAGGATATTGCGGAGAGCGTATTCTTGAAAGTAATAGAATGACTTGTGAGGTCACTTTTCCTTCCAACAGAACTCACTCATCCAAAATACCGTTCCAAACTGTCGCCAGCAGACCGTTTTTCAAAAACGATTAGTTGTAATATCGTATCTCAAAAACGATCTACTGGGATTAACTTCTTTCGATAAAACCTCATAAAAATCCTTATGCTCTTTTTCTGCTTCTCGTAAGAAATCCAATGAAAATTATTGAAATATAGTAAGTCCAATATTGGGATAACAATAGGAATAATTGAATCTCTACAAGAGAAGCAAAAGCATGTTTTTTACACAGAATATTATTAGAAAAGAACTAATCTAGTCTAATTGACCAGAAGGTTTTTTCTAAGTGAAAGAACTTACCGAACGAAGAACCAGACAAAAAGAAGGACTCCGTAGTTCTGTCCTTATAAGTTAGCTTTTTAACTAAAGCAACATTGAAATAATTTCTTATGTAATTTAAGGATATTTGAGGGTATCAAGCGGCTTTTTTTGTTGTTAAACTTCCAACTTTACTGGGTTTTAGCTATAACCCATCTCTGAACTTTGTTTTTTATTTTTTTAAAGGCTCGATCTGGCTATGTTAACTATTTACATCTGTGGTGGCTTATCGATTGTTACCGCATTCATTTACTCAAGAATAGTTTTGGCTGTCCCAGTTGAAGGAAACAATGCTGCCGAGACTTCTAAGTTTAAAGAGATCTCTGGCGCAATCAGTGAAGGAGCGATGGCTTTTCTTTCGCGCCAGTATTTTTACGTCTCAATCTTCGTTTTAGTTTTTGCACTAGTTATTTTCTTGGCACTCGGTCATGAAGGTGCGGAAGTGAATGAAGGTGCTTTTAGTGCAATTGCATTTTTAGCCGGCGCAGCAACTTCTTGCTTGTGCGCTTTTATGGGTATGAAGATCGCAACTAAGGGCAATGTCCGCACAACTGTAATGGCTCGCAAAAGTTTAAATGATGCCTTCAAAATTGCATTTAGCTCTGGTGCCGTGATGGGCTTCGGCTTAGCTGGTGCAGCCGTTTTAGCGATGGCCACAATTTATCTTATTTTTAAAGAGTACATTACCGATGTTCCAGTGTTAATGGATGTGCTTGCTGGTTTTGGATTGGGCGGCTCAACAGTGGCACTATTCGGCCGTGTGGGTGGTGGAATCTACACTAAAGCTGCTGACGTTGGTGCGGATTTAGTTGGTAAAGTTGAGAAAAATATTCCGGAAGATGATCCAAGAAACCCAGCCGTTATTGCAGATAATGTTGGCGATAATGTTGGCGATGTTGCTGGAATGGGTGCAGATCTTTTCGGATCATGCGCCGAGGGAACTTGCGCTGCTCTTTTAATTGGAGCTTCCTCAGTTCAACTTGTTCAAAATGAAGGTGCGCTTCTTTATCCGATTTTAGTTACTGCTGTGGGAATTCCTGTTTGTATTTTTACGGCTCTTTTTGCCAGAGTTGGAGCTTCCGGAGTTGAAGCTGCTCTTAAAAAGCAATTGTTGCTTTCTACAATATTAATGACTGTGGCGATCTATTTTACTACACGGCATTTCATGCTGCCTGAGTTTACTCTAGGCGATAAGCTTGTAACTCAAAATGGCGTATTAGCATCAGTATTGTGCGGGCTTTGGAGTGGGCTTTTAATTGGATATATCACTGAGTACTACACCTCTCATGCTTACAAACCTGTGAGAGAAGTTGCAGATGCTTCACAAATGGGAGCCGCAACAAATATTATTTACGGACTTTCTTTAGGCTATAAATCTACAGTTGTTCCTGTTATTGCAATTGCTGCTACTGTTTATGTTTCGTTTTCATTGGCTGGAATGTACGGCATTGCTTTGGCTGCAATCGGTATGATCTCGACTATTGCGATTGGCTTAACAATTGATGCTTACGGTCCAGTTTCTGATAATGCTGGCGGTATCGCTGAGATGTCGCATTTAGGCCCCGAAGTTAGAGCTAGAACAGACATGCTTGATGCAGCCGGAAATACAACTGCTGCTATCGGCAAAGGCTTTGCAATTGGCTCTGCTGTGCTTACAGCCTTGGCTCTTTTTGCAGCATTTTTAACCCGTTCACATATTGAATCTCTAAACTTACTTTCCCCAGTAGTCATGGCTGGACTTTTAATTGGTGGAATTTTACCGTTTCTTTTTACTGCACAAACAATGAAGGCAGTTGGTAAGGCGGCTATCTCGATGATCGAAGAAGTAAGACGCCAATTTAAGGCTGACCCTGGCATTTTGGCTGGGACTTCACGTCCTGATTATGCTGGTTGCGTTTCAATTTCCACAAAAGGCGCATTAAAAGAAATGATTGCTCCTGCGGCATTGGTAATTTTAACGCCACTTGTTGTCGGTACTTTTTTTGGTGTTGAAGCATTAGCTGGAGTTTTAATGGGTTCTTTAGTGACCGGAGTTGTTATGGCAATTTCAGCCTCTAACTCAGGCGGTGGCTGGGATAATGCTAAAAAATATATTGAGTCAGGTAAACTTGGTGGCAAGGGATCCGATTCTCATAAAGCGGCCGTAGTAGGGGATACTGTGGGTGATCCGTTCAAGGATACTTCGGGACCCTCTCTAAATATTCTTATGAAACTTATGGCTATTTTGAGCGTTGTTTTTGCACCGTTCTTTGTAGCTCAGGGCGGAATATTCTTTAAGTTTTTTGGATTATAATTAATAGGGACTGAGTGCGGTTTTCTATAGAAAATTGATCTCTGTCCCTATTCTTCTATTCTTTTGGCCGTATCTCTACTAAGATCTTTTTTGGTTTGCTTGAATCGTAATTAGTAGATTTAAAAACCAACAAATTACTTTTTTCAAGAACTGTCTGATCCAAGGATTCAGAATTCTCACCTGTCATTAAGAAAAGCGGTGCGTCTTCGTGAACTAGATAATCACAATAACCAAAGAACTTTTTCATCGGACTAAAGGCACGGGATATTGTAAAAGACTCTTGATAAATCGGTACAAGCTCATCGCCTTGAAGATCTTCTACTGAAAGAGGATGTACCCTAACATTTTGCAGGCCAAGATTCTTAACGGCTTCTTTCAAAAATATTACGCTTTTTTCTTTTGGTTCAACCAAATGTATTTCTCGATCTGTCCAAACCATAGCTAGCACTAAGCCAGGAAAACCTGCTCCTGTGCCAATATCGATAAGAGCTTCAGTTACAGGCAAATGTTTTGCGGCTAAAAGAGAATCGAGCACATGATCACTGGCAATCTCTTCTGTGGACTTACTTCCTGTAAGATTAGTTTTTTGATTCCACTTATGAAGCAAAGAGACATAATCGCATAGCTTTGTCTTTGTGCTTTCAGAAGCAGGGAGGGAATTTAGAGCTTTGATACAAGATTCTGGAAGGGAGAAGTCCATAAAAATAACGATAGATAGAACGTCTAAAATTACCTTATTAAGTTAATTGAAGGGTATCATCTCTAATCCGTGTT
>JAWXBT010000149.1:0-3982 GCA_034440315.1 bacterium | reverse complement strand
AGCTAGGAGAGAAACGGGCTTCGCGCATTGCTTATTGGAATGGAACACTAGAGGTAAGAATGCCACTGCCAGAGCACGAAGTTGACAAAGAACTGATTAGTGACATGGTAAAAGCTCTGCTGGATTGGATGGGGCGATCTAAAATCATGCCCCACTTAAAAAACTCAAATCGTCTATAATCTTAATCTCAACTGACATTACCAAACTCCTGCTATGAGAATCATTCAACAGTATTTTGTAATTATTGGTTAGCTTACCTAACTTCCTGACAATTAATTTGAGATCGAGAGTAACAATACGTGTTACCCGCACTTTAGAGACTATCTTTAATCCTGTACTTTCAGATTCAGGATCGTTAGGGTCTATCAAAAACTCATCTGGATAAAGATTAGAAGTATTTTGAGATGAGATGAAGCAAAGGGTAATATCCTGACCTGTATCACTTGACCAAAGCACAATTGTTGGACGCAGTTTAGTTTGGCTCAGATCGGTAAAAGGGAACTGAGCAAGAACAATATCCCCTTTTTCGAGATTGGTCATACTGGTTCTCCATCTTCAAGCGTGTAAAGTTCTGGTTCATCTTGAAGAAAGTCGAATGAGCCGCCAAAAACTGCTAGATTTGTAATTTCTTGGGTAGAAGGTTCTGATGTGTCAAGAAATAGCTCTTCTTCTAGTAAATTTCTTTCTGCGGCTGAAAGTGTATGAATAACTTGAATTAGTGTTTTCACTAGTTGTGTGTTTACCATTATCTACTCCATTTTTAGAAATCTATTTTATCCCGATCGTTATCGCTCTTTTGCTACAATTTCTTGATTCAGATGTAGCAGTTTTTCTAGTAAATCGTCATCTTCGGTAAACTCGTATATTTGCATTACCAGTTTGTCGAGCTTGGCATGGAGTTTATATAGTTGGCTGGTGGGTTCGTGAAAGTATTCGTTATAGAGCTTGGTGATGCCCCATTGTTTACTCTCCATTTGGTCTGTGCGATATTGATGGAGTTCTTGCATGGTGGAACGAATTTTATCGATCAATGGGCTGGTTTTGGTTTGTGGGAATGGAAATGTCTCGAAGCAGGTTGTGTTTGTGTAGCGAGTATCACCTTTCAATGTTGAACTTTGAGCTTTTACCCATAATCGATGTACTTTTGATGTCAAAATTCCTAAGAGATAGTCATCTTCACTTGCAATTACAAATGAGGAGTTGACATAGGCTAAATAATCTTTAGGGACTTTCACAGGAATGAACCACTTAGAATGTCCTGGCATTGCAATATATTCTGATAAGCCACTAATTGCTGACTTCATCTTCATCCTAGATCTCCAAAGCAGCCACCAATTTTTATGTTCGCTATTATTGTTCTTTTTTGACGTTTTATACGATGATTTAACAAATTCAAAAGGTAACTTGTAAGTCGAAGCATCTTCAATAGACATTTTATTAAAATCAATCAAGAATCGATCTGACGTAAAGTTAAAGCTGTCAGTAAGTTCGTCAGCACTTAGAAGACGCTTTACAACATCTTTATTTTTTGAGTCTTTTTGAATCCAAAGCAAAGCTGTACATTCATCAATCAAATATCTCTCTAAAGGCTGAGGCACAACACCTTGAAAACAAATTCCTAAATTTACTTTTAACTTTTTAGACTTTGTGACATCTACTTCGTTCTTAAGACTCGAATTTATAGACTCAACAGGGACACCATTTAGATACAGCTTATTTTGTGAATCCTTGCTCCAATTTACAATCGAAACGTGAACTCCTGCTTCTCCATCCCAAGGCTGCGATGAAATTGCATCGTAAATGACTCCACCATTTGCCAAAATGAAATCCAACGATGCCCTTCTTGAGTTTCCTTGAGTAATTGAATTACTTCCAACTAAACCGATTCTCTTTGTTGATGATTCGTGAGCTTTCCTAAACCAATAACAGCAAAAGTCTGCACTACTGGGGAAATCTGCTTTTGAGTAAATCTGATGTACCTTATTTATATAGTTTGGATCAACTTCATTAAGTATTTTTGTTTTACCTCTTCCCAAAAACGGCGGATTACCAATGATCGCATCAACTTTAACCCAATCCGTAAACAAAGCATCAGCACAAATAATATTCCGATCCAAAGTATCCAACGGTAAAGCAGGTTCGGTTAGTCCATGAATATCGATCGCCACCTTCCGCGCAATCATCAAAGTCACCCTTGCCAACTCCACCGCAAACGGGTTTGTATCCATCCCAAAAAACTGATTAGGCGTAACCAAGCTCATTTGGATTTGGGTTGATTTTTGTTTAGAATCCAGCTTAGAAAGCAGCATTACCTCAATCCGCTTCAGCTCTTGATAGGCAAGGTAGAGGAAATTCCCAGAACCGCAGGCAGGATCTAGCACCCGATAGCCTTGTAGTTCTAGTTGTAGCGAACTGAGATCGGCAATAGTATTAGCAGCATCAATCTTCTCTTCCCAATATCTCGTAATAGTTGGGACAACAATTTTCATAATGTCAACTTCAGAAGTAAAGTGCATACCCCTTGCGTGACGCTCTTTGACATCAGATGTGGACTCAAAAATACTACCAAAAATAGCAGGTCTAATTTTGCTCCAGTCCTCGCGGGCGACAACATCCAAAATCCCTACTTCTTGCTCATTTAGTTCGATCGAATAAATCTCCGCAAACAAACCACCGTTAAAATAATCCACCCCCTTATAGCGACCTGCGGGACTTATCCCTTTACGGTTCATCTCTTGAAATAACCCACCTAAAACATCGTAGGAACTAGAACCATTTAGACAATCCTTAATACAGGAAATAAACATATCGTCTGGTAGTAACCCACGATCTTCCGCAAACATTGCCAGCACACACTGCAAAATAAACCTTTGGGCAATTAGCTCCGTAAATCCATCTTGTTGCGCCCTAGCCTTAAGGATTTTGTATAGCTCTCCTAATCGCTCTGCCGCCCTGACTGTAACTGCAACTTGGTTATTCTTGAAAATAGGAGTAGTTTTAACCGCGATCTCCATAAACCGAAAAGCACTAGCTCTTTCTGGCAGGCTATCGATCGGAATAATGTCTACAGGCGTATCAACTTGGAGGTTAAAGTCATAAATCCAAAATTCATCAAAATTGCAGAGAATTACATATCTCGGACGATCTGGCACTAAATATGTCCAATATTGAAAAGCTTGGGAATAGTGCTTATTTAAATCTACTCCCCGCTTTTTCATCTCAATCAGTACGCCGCCCATCCCTTTACTCTCAGGACGTTTCCACACCAAATCTGCAAAGCCAGTTTTACCCTTGGCACTTCCTTTTTTAACCCGTTGTTCATATTCTGCTCCAGCTTCGATCGCCCCTTTATGATGGAAAGCTTGAAAAAATCGATCTAGAAATATCTGTGACTCTGATTTCTCATCACCTTTTAGTGTGGAATGAAAACTAACAAACTCTTTAAGCAATGTATCGGACATTTTTAATCTCAGTAGCTTAGATGTACTTTGGTGCGTCCAAAATTTTAGACTTAGAGAACTCCAAGAAAAAAGTGCCCCGTTTCGATCGACAAAATCCTTGGGCAGGGAAACATCTCGGTGAATCGGATTCGATCGACATTCCTAATTTTACTACCTTCTGTGAGGGCTGCAATGGATCGATCATTCTTTGGGGTTCTCTAACTGTTTCAAGCTATCTATCCAAAGATATGGTAATTAATACAGACAATTTAAATTCAGGCTTTACTATTCCTACAAATCAGTTCTCAGAAGCTGGTATGTGGCTTGGTAGTGGAATTGGGGCAGCTATTGGTGAACTGATCTCTGGCGTTAGCTTTGATAAATCAAAATCCCCATGAACCCTGATGAACTAACGACTATCCTCGATCGAATTGCCAAAGGTCAGCACACAGACCATGCAGACTTATTTGCTTTTACTTACCACTGGTAACGAATCGATTCGTAAATCTCTAAATATTCAGTCGCAGGATTTTTCCATGAGT
>JAWXBT010000148.1:0-10358 GCA_034440315.1 bacterium | reverse complement strand
ATAAGAAGAAATTGGTACAACCCATCTAATTTACATTATCTTATTACGAAGCTTTAAGATTATTAAAGATTCAAATAAACAATCAAATTTTCAGTCTTCTTAGTTGATCCCAGAAAAACTAGGAAAATCGAGATTGGGATTTCCAAAAATATTTATCGAGCTCAATAATCTATTATATCTTTAATTTATAGATATTATTTTCACTAAAGATCTTCTAAGTTCTTATAGGCAAGAGGTTAACAAGCGGAGGTAGCGGAGGACGAAATGCCCCAGGAGGCCATTCGACATTGATTTTTCCACTCATCCAATCGAGATAGCATTCCCGACACAGTATGCAAAATTCCTGAAATTCCTTAATGAGTTGAACTCTCAGTTTTCTTATCGAACTCAAGAGGAATATCTTTCGTTCTTTCTTTTTAGAGACATGAAATTTTAATATTGGCTGAGAGCAAAGTTTAGAAATCCCCATTAAAGGCTTATTTTCAACTTTTCTTTTTAACCTAGAGAGTTCCTCTCTTTCTCTGATACGCCGAACTATGTCTTTATTTATATTCTCTACGTCAGCATCAGTCTCAATACCAAAACAGCTCATCCATTGATTGGGTTTTCTAACCAAAAGATGTTTCTCTTTATTTCGCCTAGTCACAAGCCTTACAAAATTAGAATCTTGAGTCGAACTAAGGCACGGAGAAATAAGCTTTGGAATTGAAGGTAGTCTAATCCAAGGGAACACTTTTTTCGATTCCGCCTTTAGAAAATTGAAGCATTTATTAAAGTCCTCCCAACTTGAATAGCCTGGAAATTTCTCAATACTATCCACTAAATTATCCTGAGCAGGATTGGCATACAAATAAGATATCCTCTCTTTTGCAGCATCCAAATCTGCAATTTCTGCCACCATTGGAAACCCCTCCCAAATCTGTAAATGATTGAGGCCTACAAGTCTTTTTAAAGCATCTGTAATTTTCTTTTGAATCTCGGAATAGAAATTAACACATTGTTGTGAATCTTTTGCCACAATTATAATGTGCGGATGCGAACCATTCCAAATGTCATGACACAAAATAACCTTGTTATCTCTTTGGGTACGCGCAATTGCTGCACCAATAATTAACTTTATTATGAGATAGGCTACAAACGGTAAAGTGGCTCTAGCTCTAAAGCAAATCTCGTAACAAGTATTTGATATTATTCTTCGTCTTCGTCTAGGCATTCATTATTCCTTTAAAAACTCTCTCTATTGTTATAAATCAGATATTCATCTTAAAAAGTTTCGTGATTTTACAAAAAATTGAAAAAATGTTGGGTTGTACCAGTTTTTAAAAAAAGGGGATCATGAAAATTGCATTGCTACAGGGTGATATTACTTGGAATTCTGCACTAGATAATTTAGCCCGCTATGAAAAGCTATTAGATGTTGCACTTAAAGAGTCCCCTACTCTGATTCTTTTACCTGAAATGTTTACAACTGGATTTTCATTCCCCCAAGGTGACTTCGCTCAAAAAGCCTGTAAAGTTGGGTCCCACCATTTAGAGAATGCAGCCAAGGATCATAAAATTTATATTGCTGGCTCCTTACCTCTTATAGTGCCTCCAGAAACTAGACCCTTCAACGCACTCCGGATCTATGGCCCTGATGGCCACCTTGCTGATTACTCAAAACTTCACCTTTTTAGTCTTGATGGTGAGGAGCAACATTACCGCAAAGGCGAGCGCACTATCACCCTGCCAATCTTAGATTTTCGAGTTAGTTTTTCAATTTGTTATGATCTACGTTTCCCCCAATTATATTCTTCCATTGCTCCCCAAACAGATCTTTTTGTTGTTTGTGCCAACTGGCCCGAAGTACGCCAACAGCACTGGGAAACATTATTGCGGGCCCGCGCCATTGAGAATCAAGCTTTTGTGGCAGGCGTAAATAGAGTTGGCAAAGGTGGTAATGGACTCACCTATGCTGGTGGCTCAATGATTATTTCTCCGCGTGGTGAAATTCTCGCTCAGGCAGATAATACTGAACAAATTTTACAAGCTGACCTTAATCTTGAAGAGGTTAAAAAGTGGAGAGATACACTTAGTTGCTTAAAAGATCGGAGAGAAGATGTTTATTAAAATATCTGAGGATAAAATCTAGATCCTCGAAAGCCGTACAGCAGCCTGCTCCAATACCTCTTCCGTCTTAGCAAAGCAGACTCTTAAAACCTTATGCTCCGCATTATTATGATAAAGAGCCGACATTGGTACAGTGCCCACTTTGGCATTCTTTGCAAACCAAATGGCGGCATCCATATCTCCTGCATTCATGATCTTGCCATAACTAAGAGATTGAAAATATGTTCCTTTGGCAGGAGTAAATTCAAAACGGGAGTTTTTGATTCCGTTTAAGAAAAAATCCCGCTTCTTTTGATAAAAATCAGGCAGATTCAAATATTCATCTTTTTCTTTTAAAAATTCAGCGATCGCTAATTGCATGGGGTGATTAACCGTAAATGTCATCATCTGATAACATTTACGAAACTCGGCCATAAGTTCTTTGGGGGCAACTACGTAACCGATTTTCCAACCAGTTACGTGATATACTTTTCCGAATGAATATATAGAGAAGCTTCTCTCGGCAAGCTCAGGATAACGCATGACACTTTGATGTTGAAAGCCATCAAAAATAAGATGTTCATAAACTTCGTCACTTATAATTACAATATTTGTATTTTTTACAAGATCGATAAGCGAACGCATGTCTGATTCTTCAAGCACAGTGCCACTTGGGTTATGAGGAGAGTTAATAATAATAGCCTTGGTTTTATCAGATATTTTCAAAGCAACTTCTTGCCAAGGAATTTTATAAGCCGGTGGCCGAAGCTCAATGTAGACAGGCACACCACCATTTAATTCAACAATTGGTGCAAAACAATCAAAAGCTGGCTCAAAGATAATTACTTCATCCCCGGGGTGAATTACTGAAGTTACAGCAGCCATCAGTGCCGCGTGCCCTCCCGGGGTTACATTTATTTCAGTATCAGGGGAATAAGATTTTCCATAAATAAACTGAATCTTCTCTACGATAGCTTCCCGAAGTGCAAGCGCACCAGGCATAGGACAATACTGATTGAAACCTTTTCTCATGTATTGATCGACTAAAGAAATCAATTTCTCGGAACAAGGAAAATTAGGAAACCCTTGGGCTAAGTTTATAGCATTTTGCTCAGTAGCTACGGCATTCATTGCAGTGAAAATATTCATCCCCATATTGGGGAACTTGGATCGAATAGAAGGAGTGCTCATTTGAGGAATTAGATTACAGGAGGGGATGAATAGGTCAAGTTAAGTTTATCTTTTATGAAAACTGGTGCAGGTTAATAATTTTAATGAGCTACTTCAGAAATTGAGAGGAGAAAATTCTTGAAAAGAGAACCATCATCTCAAGAACTTGATGTTCTTAAATATGAGGGCTCTCTCCTTTTCCCTAACTGTATTTGACTGAACATCCATACGATTTTGTCTGCGTAGTTTCTACGGGCTTTGAGGCAATAAGCGAAGTCAAAGCTTGTTCAACATAATTTACCGGAGTCTCTAAATCGCCACCTGAGTCATTATCAATTGCGCCACTGTAAGCAATTTTTCCATCTTTATTGATTACAAACATATGAGGTGTCGTTAGCGCACCAAATTGCTTTCCAACTTTTCCATCCTGATCTACAAGTACAGGATAAGGAAGTGCTTGCGCATTGGCCCATGTGGATAATTTATCAGTATCATGAAAATGTGTACTGCTCACAGCCAACCATACAACTCCTTGAGCTGCGAATTTTTCAGCTAATCGCTTCATGGTTCCTGATTTGTAATGTCTCTTTACAAATGGACAATCTGGGTTAGTCCATTCAAGAACCACCATCTTACCAACATAATCTGCAAAACTAACTGACTTGCCATTCGTATCACTCAAAGTAAAAGTTGGGGCACTCGTCATTCCATCCATAGATGGACTTGCAATACAGGAGGAAATGCAAATTCCTAGAGTTGCTGCACAAAGTAATACAAATCTTAAGATACCGTATTTTTTGCTCATAAAGGATTCTTAGTTTATTTTAATAAAATTGGAAAATCTACTCCGCGCCGTTTTCCTGAGACTGTGGTAAAGACAATGACAGAATTAAGTTGAGTTGGGAAATCGGTAGCACTATTTAAATTACTACTTAAATTTCCAATTAGATTTAAAGTCATTCTTAATTCAGTTTTACCCTCTTTCTCACTTATATTTTCTGAACTTACAATAAGTTTATCTCCAAGCACCGGGTACCATTCTATGTTGCCTACCTTTTCTTTCCAGCTAAGATCGGCTTTTATTGTAATGCTCGAGTTCTCTTTTTTTAATGATATTTCCTGAGTAAATGGAGCATTAATTAAAGGAGTTGGTACTTGATCGATCCAAAAAGTTAAATCTGAACGTTTAGAATTCTTTGCAGATCTTAATTCCTCAATCGGTAAATTTAAAGAAGTTTTGCCGGGAACGCATAACTTTAAGTCACAGGCGAGCCATTTTACTTCGACCACTAAATCCCCTTCTCTTAAGCTGGGTGGAATCATAATCTCAGATAACAAAACAACCTCCTGATCATAACCGAAGGTAGGAGGCGATCCCTTTTGTATGAATTTTTCAGGAACAGGCCATAAAAGTGGTCCAGAAGTTGCACCAGGAGGCAACTTCCAGTTGATCCTAGTAGGTAATCCCGAATCCCCAGGAAAGTGCCAATATATGTGCCAATTAGGATCCATTAAAAACCGAACACCGACTAGATGTGTATCTTGAACACTCTGTGTTCCATCATGAATGACAAGCTCAGCTTTAACATTTTGAGAGAAGGCCTTTTCACCTACTAAAAGTATCAATAAGAAAGTTACTATTTGGAATAATTGTTTCATTTGATTGATTATCTAAGATCTTCCAGAGAAGCGACAGTGGCAGTTGTGATTAACCAACACGGAATGCCGAATATTTAAACAACTGTTGATATCAGAATTCGCGGAATAAACCATTTGCATCAATAATCTCATAGGTTTCATTCCATTGAGCATTCCATTGACACGATCAATAAAAATACATGCTACGGCTCAACCCAAGTACTTAAATAGAAGTTTTTATCTACTCTAATACTCCACATACTCCAAACAAAGCCCCCAGCCTGGAGCAGTCGGTCCAGCGAGCTGACGATTTTTTGATTCAAGAAGTTCTTTCATTGAAGATGCCTTACCTTCGTTTTTACCGAATTCGACTAATGTTCCAACAATATTACGAACCATATGTTTTAGAAATCCACTTCCAATAACTTCATAATAAATATACGGAGGATTAGAAATTATTTCACTTTTATAAATGGTTTTTATTGTACTAGTACTGCCGCAACCAGATCCTTGAAAACAAGCAAAGTCTTGCTTACCTAGTAACAGTAAAGCTTCTCTTTTCATTCTTTCAATATCTAAGTCTCTATGAACAAGCCAAACTTGGCCTTTTTCTAATACCGGCGGAACGTCAGAGTTATAAATTACGTATCTATAAAATTTAGATTTGGCTGATCTTAGAGAATGAAAAGTATCAGGGACTATCTCCACTTCAAGTACAGAAAGATCACCTTTCATAATACTACTAACGGATCTTTTTAGCCGTATTAAATCAGGGACTTTCTCAACAAAGAAATTAGCCACCTGACCTCTTGAATGAACGCCTTCATCGGTGCGTCCACTGCATTGAACATGGTGAATTTTTTCCTGGAGCACCAATTCTAAAACTTTATGCAGCTCTTCTTGAACAGTACGGACACTGGGCTGTTTTTGCCAACCATGAAACTTGGAACCATCGTACTCAAGTAAAAGACGAATATTAGCCACGAGTAAAGCTTTTCAAAATAAATTTTCACATAAAAAGGCACTATTGCTTCATTAGCTCTTCAGCTATTTGTATGGCATTTAAAGCCGCGCCTTTTCTTAGATTATCTGAGACAATCCAAAGATTTAATCCATTTTTTATAGAATCATCTCTTCGAACTCGACCAACTTGCACGGTATCACCACCAGCAGCAGTAATCTGCATTGGATAAATATCATCGGCCGGAAATACTTCTACGCCAATGGCACTTTCAGCTAATTTAATAAATTCCTCAGGAGTCAATTCTTTTTTAGTCTCGACATTGACACTCTCTGAATGTGCATGAAAAACTGGGACTCTGACAGCAGTTGCTGTTATTCTTAGATTTGGCAATCCTAAAATCTTTCTGGATTCCTCGATAATTTTATTTTCTTCCTTTGTGTAGCCACTATCCAAAAATGTATCGATATGAGGAATACAATTAAAGGCAATTTGAGAGGAAAAGTGCTCTAGCGGCATTTCTGATTGATTAAATATTGCTAAGCACTGCTCCCATAGCTCTTCGAGAGCCTTTTTCCCTGCGCCAGATACAGACTGATAAGTCGAAACCACAACCCGCTCAAGTCCCGCAGCTTTATCTATAATATTTAAAATCATGCATAACTGAATTGTTGAGCAATTTGGGTTAGCATATATTTTTTGTGTCTTTGTAATTAGTGCACCATTAATCTCGGGAACAACAAGAGGAATTTCAGGATTGAGGCGAAAATGACTAGAATTATCTATTACAAAAGCTCCAGCTTTTACTGCCAATGGAGCGAACTGAGATGAGATGGAGGCATCTGTAGCAAAGAGAGCAATATCAACTCCTTCAAAAGAATCATCTTTCAAAGAAAGGACTTCTAGATCTTCACCATCAACTTCAACGGAGGAGCCTTCAGAACCTTCCGAGGCATAACAAAGGATTTCAGAATATGGAAATTCTCTTTGGATCAAGATTTCGATCATTTCCTTTCCTACTAGTCCAGTGGCTCCAACAACAGCCACAACCGGTTCTGACTTCATAAATTCCTTTCTTACTTTGCATTAAAACTAGGCCATTTATAGACCATTTAAGAAAATCCGCAATGTTACTGAAATTTGCCTTTTTGTACCTTTCTAGATTGCATATACTTATCCTCCATGAATAATCCAGCTTTTTTTAAATCAGAGTCAGGTTTTATTTTTTCTGGTATTACTCCAGAGGTACACCTCTGCCTAGTGAATGAGCTAACCTCAACTAATCATCTAACAAAATTACAACTCTCCGAGGCTGCCTCTTTATGTATGGCAATGGTAATTAGATATGCACTAGGTTCAAAAGCAATTGATGGAAATATCGTAAGCTTCTTTGATGATTCTCTACAAGGTCTCGTTGCCTTATCAACTCTTAGACACTTAGCTAATGGAGGAGCCAAATGCCAAGCTTATCAATGCTCAAGTTCCCTGGAGGCGTCTAATGAATTCATACAAAGTATCTCAGCCGCTCAATCAAGTGGTATCGAGGTTAATACAAAGTCTTTAGATAGTACTCAGTTTTCTAATGTTCATGGCGCAATTTGTGGATTAAAAGAGGATTCTTCAATAAATAACATTAAAGATTTTTTAAACGAAAGTACGATTTCTGTTCATTCGGTTATCATGCCTCCTGTTAATTTAGATTCCGGAAAGCATGAAATATTTTCAGCATCTACCATGTCCCTGGGCCTTCCCTTAAAAGATACTGCTAAATTTAAGGAGCAAATTGGACGGCATTATCTTTGTGATATCTGCATTCCTCAAGAAACATACGAAAAATTTGGCCTTAAAAATTGCAGTCTTTTTTCAGAACAACCGGTAATTAAAATATTTAATGCAGAATAAACCTATGGATCCCCTACTCTCGGCAAGAATGAAACTCTCCCTTATTAGAGCAAAAAAAATCTCGGTCAATGACAATGTTAGTTTCTGTCTGAAAATCGCTGAGGAGGCTCAAAAAAATATCAAGCCTTTTACCTTTATAAATAAAGCCTTGGCCATTAAAAAATCTAAAGAAAGCAATCTTGATCTATCTGGTCGCCTAGCTGGACTTACCTTCTCTGCCAAGGATCACTTTCTAGTTAAAGATCTGCCTGCATCGGAAGCTTCAAAACAAACTCTTATTCAATCTGCCAAAACGAATGATAGATATGTTTCTCTTTTTGAAAACGAAGGTGCTATCTGTATCGGCAAAGGCAATCTACCTGAGTATAGGAAAAGTACCTTTACTAGAAATGAGATCTTTGGCACGACTCTTAATCCTTTCAATTCTCAATATACTTCAGGTGGATCCTCCGGTGGCGACGCAGTTGCAGTAGCTTGCGGAGCTGCCGATTTTGGACTTGCGGGTGATGGAGGTGGATCCTTAAGGATACCAGCAAACTATTGTGGAATTTTTAGCATTCTTGCCACTACCGGATTACTTGAAGGTACAGACGATCCCTTTGTCTTGACTTCTTTTCTGAGAAACATGGGCTCAGTTGGTCCATTAGCTCGAACCCTAAATGATCTCGAATTAGTTTTTGAGGTTATGTGTCAAAAAGCCAGCAGCTATCCGAACCGCGAGATCCCAAGAGATTCAAAAACTAATAATTTTTTAATACTAAAAGAAGTTGCTGGCATTCGCTGTGATAAAGAAATTGAAGAAAATTTAGATTTCACAGCAAAGTCATTAGAAAATCTTGGTCTAAAAGGCATTGAGAAAAAAATAGATCTTTTTGATCATGCAATTCCTGTTTTTTATCTATTAGCTGGCCAAGCTGGTCTTGTCCAAGAAGATGTTGTTAGAAAAAGAATAGGTTCTCCTAGAGATCTGACATTAGAAGGTAAAGAAATTCAAGGACTACGCGATCAAATTAAAAAATTAATGCCCGCTATGACTGTAGAGTCCCTCCTTGATACCATTTATATTTGGGATTCCCTAAAAAGAGAATCAGCGAAAATTTTTGAAAATTTTGATTTTATCTTAGCTCCAGTCTCAGCAACAATCCCATTATTATCAGGAGCAATCTCCGTTAATCTAAACGGTGTCGATCGATCTACTCATGAGCTTGCTCATTTCTCGCGAATAGCCAATATCCTTGGCTTACCAGCACTCTCCTTTCCAACTATCATGAGTACTGCTGGACTACCTCTAGGCCTTCAAGTTATGACCAGACGTTTTTACGATTCCTTTCTTTTTGAGATAGTTAAAAAATTAGGATTTACAAAACAGTTACGGCCAAAGCCTTAGTATCTCAATTTACAAATGGAACAGCCCTGAATCTGATTCACTTTCAACAGGCCTGGGGCCTGCTGCGCTTTCAAATAACAAATTTAGAAGTAAAATCCTCTCCCTTAACGTCCCCTAATTCTTAAGATTTCTAGGCATAGAATAAAGAGTCCATTTATAGCCTAATTCAGAATCTCCTTTGGAAACCAAGATTGTCCAGCCGGGTTTAGGAGGTGTCTGTCCACCATCACTTAAAAGCTTAAGAGTCATGTTGTCATTTGTTTTAATAACATCAATTCCAGCCCTTCTATGATCCCAGGAAAGTGGGCGCTCGTTATCAGAATATCTAGAAGAGATAATATTTTCAACAACTACTCTAACTGGAACTTCTTTGAGGGAATCAACTTGCATTTGAATGCCTTGAAAATTAATTAACTTCTCTCTTGATTAATGTTGGAGAGACAATTTCCTCAGTCTGCATACCAAAATATGGGGCAGGACCATACTTTACATCGCGCATCATCTCTGCAGCTTCTTTAGTATCAACAGTAGACCATTGAATTTGAGAATTTCCTCTTCGATCTTGTGTCTCAATTATTTTTGTAGGCACTAGAAAAAGCTCTCCAGCTAAAGTCTCTCCCTTTGGAGAAAGCTTGACTATAGTAACCGAAATCTTTTTTGCTTCGGCTACCCTACGGGCAACTGTACGGAGTTGCTCAATCGGTTTACCAATAATCCACTCCTTTTCTGCAGCACCTGGACAAGCAAGGACTATCTGACCTTTTTCAATATTTCTTTCTAGCTCTCCGAGCCAATCAATTGCTAACACTTGCTACTTCTCCAAACTGATCCAAAAAAAGGACCTCTTTAACTATACTCGAGAAGAACTTCCCTGAGAACCTGAGTCTGCTAAAGCATCAATTCTCTCTTTTAGTTCTTTTCCAACTTTGAAAAATGGAAGTTTCTTTGGTGGCACTGAAATAGTTTCTCCAGTTTTTGGATTACGACCTTGGTAGGCTTCGTATTGTTTAACTACAAATGAGCCAAACCCTCTAATTTCAATACGACCACCGGCGGCCATAGTGTCTCGCATCTTTGTAATAACGAGGGTAACTATTTCCTCTGACTGATGAAGACTTACACCGGTCTTTGCTGACAGCTGCTCAATTAATTCTGACTTGTTCACATTACCCCTTAGCAAAAGTTAAAATTCCTTGCCTCTACCCTCTCACT
>JAWXBT010000147.1:0-3254 GCA_034440315.1 bacterium | reverse complement strand
TACTAATCAACAGCTAGAATCTTAAGCACCTAAGTTCTGCTTACTCCGAACTTTCTAAAACTGTGTCCGAAGATGCCAAAACTTTCAAATTCACAAATTGAGCTAAAGATTACTGATGAACAGAGGGATGCAGCGGAACAAGAAATTCGTGAGAAGCAGAAAATAGTTGATTACGATACAAAAGAGTATCCAGTAGAAGTCCTCGTTCAGAAATACAGAGAAGGATTAGATGAGGACATCAATGAGCTATACATACCAGACTATCAACGAGACATGATTTGGGATGATGTACGTCAGTCGAAATTTATAGAATCTATCTTTTTAGGATTACCTATTCCATATATCTTTGTTGCTGATCTACGACCTGAAGAAGAAGACTTGGGACGACTGGAAATTGTTGATGGAACTCAACGTATCCGCACTTTAGATAGATTCCTGCGCGATGAACTAAAACTGTGCGAACTGAGAAAGTTGGAAAAACTAAATAACTTCAGATTCAGTAATCTGCCGCTAGCAAGGCAGCGACGATTTAACCGCGCTACGATTCGGATGATAGCTCTAACTGAAAAGGCTGATGAAGAAACACGGAGGGATCTGTTTGATCGCGTAAATAGCAGCATTGAATTGAATGATATGGAAAAGCGGAGAGGTATATCTCCTGGACCCTTTGTTGACTTGCTTGAGGAGCTTGCTAAAGAACCAAAATTTATGAAGCTTTGTCCTCTTTCAGAAGTATCACGTCGCAAGCGCGAACCTGAAGAGTTTGTACTACGTTTCTTCGCATACTTAAACAACTACAATAATTTTGAAAGAAAGGTTAATGAATTCCTGAATGATTATCTGGAAGCAAACAACAATGCCAAGATTGATAAGGATGCTTTTCGGAATACATTCCGTACAATGTTGGATTTTGTTGATGAGTATTTTCCTACTGGGTTTTCCAAAGCAAAAGGTCATGTAAGAACACCTAGAATTCGTTTTGAAGCTATCTCTGTAGGTGTCGCGCTTGCCCTGCAAGAGAGGAGCAATCTAAAACCGACATCAATGGATTGGCTTGACTCAGAAGAGTTTAAAGAATATACAACCTCTGATGCAAGTAACTCTAAACCTAAAGTAATTCGACGTATTGAATACGTGCGCGATCAGATTCTCGGCAAATCATGACTAGTACACTTTTTCAAGATTTTAATGAGCGCTCCAGAGAGGTAAGTAAGTATTTCGTTTTTCTGAAAAGTTTGGAGCAGGGATCTACTCAGCTAAGTATGAAAGATTTCAAGGGAAATTCAAGAATTCGCACTGTTGATTCTGAATTGCTTAAAACCTTGAAAGCTAGTGGATTTCTACTACTCTACAATTTAGTAGAAGCGACAATGCGAAATGCGATAGAAGCAATATTTGATGAGCTTCGCAGTAAGGGGATTTCTTATGATCAGATAAGACCGGAACTAAAAAAGATTGTCCTCAAAAATTTGAAGAGACGAAGCCCTGACAAGGTTTTTTCGAGTATAACCCTGATATCTCTAGACATAATTACTGCCTGCTTCGATCGACAAGATTTATTTTCTGGAAATATAGACGGGAAATTAATCAGAGATACTGCAAATGAATATGGCTTTTCTCATCTCACTGATCATATTAAAACTGGTAACGGAACTGATTTAATAACTGTTAAAACAAATAGAAATCAGTTGGCGCATGGGTTTGAGTCTTTTGCAGAAGTTGGGCGAGCCAAAAGTGCAGATCAACTTTTAGTAATTAAAAACAAAGTAGTGAAATACTTAAGGCAAATTTTGCAGAACATTGAACATTATATAAGTAACCAAGCATATCTAGATTCCACCAGTACAAGCACTTCCGCTGCAAGCACTCCTTAATCAAATTGTTTAATATGCCTTAGAATACTCTGGGCAATAATTTCTCCTAACTTAACAGGAACAGCGTTACCAATTAAGCGCCCTATACGCGTAAACATGACAGGTTCGTTAGGTGCTACAAACTCATAGTCTTCTGGAAAAGTTTGCAATAATGCTGCTTCTCTCAAGGAAATAGCTCTATCTTGTTCAGGATGTCCAAAACGACCATTACCAAATCCAAAACATTGTGTAGTAATTGTTGGACAAGGCTTATCCCACTCCATACGACCATATACTGCTGGATAAGTTTTGCCAGTAGTTTTAATATGACATTTAGAAATCAAATCCTCAGACCAATCTCGCCATGTGCCTCCAGGCTTTGATGAGCGAATACGACAAAGATTAAGCTCAGAAAGCTTACTACATTGATGAAGTCGATCTGCCTTTGATCCCTGCCCAGCCGAAAGGGGTTCAAGATGCTGAATAGTTTCTCGTACTGTTTTGTAGTTTTCCACACTATGAGTTGGTGTAATTAATTCAACCTTGTCAAATTTCGAGGCAAGTAAAACTAATCTTTGACGAGATTGAGGAACGCCATAATCTAAGCAATTAACTTTATAAGCTTCAATGTAGTAATTCAGATCTTCTAAAGTCTGAATAAATTCCTGAAATACCAGGTGGTGCTTTAGCTGGAGTACATTCTCCATAGAAACAATTTCAGGCTTCCACTCGTATATTAAACGGGCGAAGTCTTGGAGAAGTTTCCACTTTGATTTTTTGTCTTGATAACGTCTTGAATAGTTTGAGAATGGTTGACAGGGGGCGCAGCCTACAAGAACTTTTTTGTTATCCTCTAAGAAGTAACTATCTAATTCAAAACCATTAACTTCTTCTATACCTTTCAATATAAATTTTGATTTATTATTCCGCTCATATGGAAATTTGCAAGCTGGATCAATGTCATAGCCAACTGCAACTGGAAGACCTGCTTGCTCAAAACCATGAGTTAGTCCTCCAGCACCACAAAATAATTCTACAACGGAGACACTACTAGCCATTCACTCGCTTTTAAAGGGGAGACTGATTCGATGGGCTAGGATATCCTACTCTCATACAAATCACAAGTTCTTGAAGTGGTTCAGAGCGATTGCTGAAATCGCAGAACTCAATTTCTTGTAGTTAAGGTTTGAGGAAGGCTAATTGTTCCTTCAACAGCACATCTACTGGATAGTATCCGAATCACTGACTCTTAATCTTAATCAATTGCTAGTTTTCCGCCCAAATAAAACGTACTTCGGCTACCAATCGCCTTGCTTCGACCCTGATATAATCACCGCAAGTATGGTGATTTTGGGAGAGTGACATGGCGTGGCAAGTGATTTCAGGTGGCGTGACGGCACC
>JAWXBT010000146.1:0-7937 GCA_034440315.1 bacterium | reverse complement strand
CCAGGATCGCGAATGATCTTTTCTCCCGGACGCATAAATCCAATATCCGAACTCATTGGAGCAATGCCTGAGTTGTTATCGCCTGAAGCATAAAGAGTCGCATCGTAGAGCACGAAAGGAAGAAGTTGCACTTTACTTGGAGTGGCTGAATCAGTAGCAATAAATTTTGCAATATTAAGTGCTTTAGTAATTATTTTATTAACCCGCGCTTCGTATTCAGTGCAAAGTGTTTCATCGTCAGTGCAAGCGCTAACTGTAGTTGGAGTTTCAATCTGTACTTTACTTGCCCAGTCAACTGCAACCTGTGCTCCATAACTAAAAAATACATATGTGGTGATGTACCAAGCAAAATCGATAACGGCGATTACAAGTAATATAAAAACAGGTAGCACAAAAACTGCTTCGATATAGGAAACGCCCTTGAGTCGTTTAATTAATCTCATTTTAACTTAATCTCAAAAACAGGCCTCGTATTTTGCCAATTTGATAACTTCAATTTAAGTACCATACAGATCTATAACTAGACTATCTGATTAATATCTAAGTAATTCAGAACCCAGATCTTCTAGGAATTATACTTATATGATGCAAATTATAGACCAGCGTTTTGGTATTTATACTTATTGATAGTGAGTTGATTTTCAAACCATGCAAATGGTGCCATTAAATCAATAATTTCAATATGTTACAACCCGAAGTCTCAGAGCACTTGTGATCGGGACTTATTAATACGATCTTGAATTGAGTTTAAAGTCCTTTGAGAAATTTCATGAAATGGACCAGATAAACCCACAGCTTTCTGTGCAATTCCTAAAGCTTCTTTAAGCTTTCCACGTTTTGCTAAGACTTCGGCATAATTGTTTAGAAGTGCTTGAGAATTTGGAAATTTCCTACTTCCTTCTTTAAAAAGTTTTTCACTTTTTAGTAACTCACCTCTTTGATAGTAGGCAGTGGCTTGTCCTAAAAGAAAACTAGCCTCACTTGGCCATCTATTGCGAGCTGCATCATAAGCCTTAATTGATTCCTCTAACTTCCCTGCTTCTTCTAAGCTATGAATACTTTCCAAAAATTGCTTTGATTCCGCAGTGCTTGGAAGTTTTTCAGGTGGTAAAACTACAACAGCCCAATACCCACTTCTGGCCCAGGTGTTATCAAATGGAGTAAAAGAAATTTTTTGAACGGATTTTTGGCCAGAATGTAGGATAAACTGTTCGTTAGTCGAGTCATAACCGACAACAACTGAATAATGCCAACGCGGAATCCAGCTTAATCCCAGATTTTGTAGAATTATAACTGGGTATCCTGCTGCAAGCTCAGAAAAAAGTGCTTCCGGATTTGGAGGTATAACATAGGCAATTTTACCATTACGCCTAGCAGCAGAGATTAGATCGTATTGAAACGATCCTTTTTTTGAGGGCGTAAATAGATCGGGACTTATTTGTTCTGGAGAAATTCCATCCTCGCCTCCCCAAGCAATTACCATTGCAAGTGCCGCCGGACCGCATTCATGTTCATCTTGAACAAAAATAGGCACGTTTTCTATAGTAACATCAGAAGGAAATGAAACATTTTGTGAAACTATATTTTGATATCGCTTATTAGCAGTCGAACAGCCGCACTGAACTGTACAAATTAACAGTAACAGTGCAGCTTGAAAGTATTTTAACATTTATCTTACTGATCGAGTAAACGGAAATACTTTGGTTAAACCTAAAATGTCCGTTAATAAAAGAACAACAAACACCAAAATAATTGCGCCAATTACTGTACCTAATCCATCACCAGCAGCAATCTGCTTATCGAAGTTTAAAGCTAAATCTTTAACTTCACTGTCACTCAAAGCATCAATACGAGATTTAGCTTCGACTGAAGAAACTCCATATCTCATAAGTTCGGATTGTACATCATTCCGTGCTAATAATTCATTTATTCTAGTACGTGGATTTGCAGAAAAATGAGACTGTGCAAAAGCCTTAGTCGTAATAATTTCAGCACGTGCAGGCTGAGGAATCATGGCTGTATAAAATACTAAAGCAGTAGTTACGCAACATAAACGGTTTAAAATAGATCTTATCATGTGAGTTCCTTTTAAAAAAAATTGCAATAAATAATCTAAGGAAATTTTAATCATAGAATAAAGCTCTTTTGCATGATGAGAATCATATTGCGAGACGAACTGTATTCATGTCACTCTCTTTATTCATCTCAATGGAATTTGCAACCTACTAAAGTGCAACTACGAAGTTATTGGACATCTTTGACTTGAATCAATTTTCTTAGAAAAGACTACATGCCCTTTCTCCTGACTGCCATCTTTATGAACGAGGCACCAATCAGGACTCTCTAAAAGTAGTGCGGTAAGGGGACTTTCTACTCGCCACAAAATCGTATTTGGTTTTACTGCATCAAGATATTCTTTCCAATTTAACTGCCCCCTCAATGCAGCAGAATGCATTCGCATAATCTCGGGAGAATTTACATTAGTACGTCCATCAATTGGAACCAAAAGACTTGGATTGCCACTTTCATCACTAAATCGGTACATCACATAACCACCATCACCAAAAAGATTAAGAATTGGACCTGATAATTTGTGGTCCATAATATAGTCCAAAGCCTCTTTGGGAGTTTGATCTAAAGAAATTGGATTTTTTTGAATCCGAACAACTTGTATAAATATAGCAGCGAGCAGCAATACTGCTAACCCCTGTCCCTCTAATGTTGAGAAATATAATTTTTTAAGTTTAGAGAATGAAATTCCTAGCTCCCCTAAAGATGCAGATTTTTTATCGCCATGCACACGCCAGATTGAGGCAAGCAATGCTGAAATAATAATAATGGCAAGCGGAAGAAATTTTATAACTGCAAGTGCTGCTATAGTAAAACCAACCAACAAAACAAGTTGTGATAAAGGAATTATTTTTGGTACTTTGTGTAGAAATAATAAAAATACAGCTAACAAAATAATGAGAAAAACTGTGGAATAACTATTTATCTGAGCAGGTTGAAATTCTGATATCGAACTATAAGCGAATGGATGGGATGCATGGGAAAATAACGCAAAAATTTCTCCACCGAGATAAGGCGTTATAAAAAGGGATCCCACTAATACTAAGGCAACATGCCATATGTATTTAACTCCTTGTTCCTTAACTTTTTTAGAATCATAAATCCAAAGAAGAACAGAACCTATTCCCAGCAATGTAGTAAGATGTGTATTGGCCCAAAGAATTATAATAATCGAAAGACATAAAAGTCTTTTGGAATTTATTCCCTCGCGCTTAATCTGATCAGCCACATAAATTAGCCACGCAAAAAAAATCCAAGTTAGGCTTTGAGGTCGTAAGCTAAAATGATTAAAAGTTGCTATCGTAGAATAAAATCCTAAAAGTCCACCAAAGAAATTATCGTTAGATAACTTTCCAAAGACATATGCAAATGTAAGTGAAATTAGTAGTGCAAATAAACATTGCAGAACCAAAAGCCCCTCAATTCCCCATTGTTGATCTATAAACGCAAAAAGAATTTCATTGCTCCAAGAATAGGCTCTCCAGGGCATGCTAATCCCAAACATATTCCAGTAATCTCGGTAAGGAATTTCCGAGTTTGTGATAATCCACCGGCCAGCGACTATGTGCCACCACAGATCGGGATCGGCAATCGGTCCAGCTATATAAAGACCAGCAAGTACACAAAAGAAAAGCCAGAGAACTGTTTTCATAGTATTGTTATAAGTCCTAAGTCTTTATGCGAGTCCCGCCTATACCTCATCATATATATATTTAGATAACTAAACCTACCATACCATTAGTAATTTCAATATGTTAAGATCCTTAAGAAAAGAATTTCCTCCTTTTTTGACATGTCTTAATCAAATTAACTAAATATAGGTTGTTATATTCTGATCCGTCTCTGCACTTTTAGTAATTATATGATGACAAGATCCTATTTAATTCTGCTTTTATCTTGGCTACTAATCTGTACTAGTTCATATGCTTGTCCCGCGGTAAATGGCTATCCGGATGTAAACTGCGATGGCAAATTTGTAATTTCATTTTTTGGTGATAGCGTTACTAGAGGTAACAGCGATCCGTTGATTACCCAATCGAGTGGTGGAGTCCCGATCCGTGTTAAGAAATATTTCAAAGCAAATTTTCCTAAACCCTCTTTCAAAGTACTAAATTTTGGTGACTCCGGAATAAAGTGCTTAAATCTTAAAAATGACATGCGTCGTTTTATTTTAGAAAACGATAAGGGTGTTGGCGAATCTGATGTTACTATCATAGCCTGTGGACTTAATGATTACTGGAGCCACAAAAATTCCTCTCTAACTGCGGCGTATCTTTTATCAATGAGGCGTTTTGCAAAGAATCACGGAATTTTTGCAACTGTCGCCAAAGTTACTCAAACTAGAAGACCATTTCAGCAACCCTGGGTTCAAGATGTTAACAGTAAAATTAAAAAACTGGCAAAAAATATTCGTTATGACCAAATTGATTCACTTAGTATGATTTCCTCTGATCGTATTCATCCAAATGGTCTGGGCTATGATTTCATGTTTTCTATTTTCTTAGATTATTTAAATAGAAGTGATTTTAAAAATTTAGCAGAAACTCAGCTTAAACTTCATGATACTGACTCTGATGGTCTTTACGATATTTTTGAAATAGATAAATTTGATACAGATCCCACACTTGCTGATACAGATAGTGATGGACTAACAGACTATCAAGAAATATTTATTTATCACCTAGATCCTCTTTTAGCTGATAGTAATGGTGATGGAATTAGTGATCTTGATGAAGTAGAAAATCAAGGAGCAAATCCAACACCATCACCTACTTTTTCTCCCTCGCCTTCTATTTCACCGTCCCCTTCACCAGAAATATCCCCAAGTCCTTCGCCGTCAATTTCTCCGACTCCAGAGATCTCACCAAGTCCTTCACCATCTCCTGAGATTTCACCAACACCATAGAAGTTTTTAAACATCGAGCACGCGAAACTACGTTTTCTCCGCACACTCCCTGTTCTCAGGGGCCTGTAGCAAAACTATCTCCGTAACGAGAAAAGTGAAATTTGAGCCGAGACAAGGAAGTCGAGAGAGAAAACCGCAAGCATATCCTGTGGATATGTTGAGGCTTTTCTCTCGAAGAATGACAATATCGCAGGCCAAAGATCGTTTTTCGCAGTAGGATAGAGTTTTGCAACAGGCCCCTCAGTAGTAAATTTTATAATTTTCTTTTCAAGTAAGATCTTAGATTAGATTCTATTCTTGGAACTACCGCTCCAACTTCGGCTTCAAAAGTAGTTCCGCTAATTTTTTCATACGCCGATATATAGTGCTTTGAAATCTGGACTCTATGCTCAGGTGTAAATTCAGGAATTACTCCATCTCCCTTATATCCCTGACTTAAAAGCCACTGACGAGTTGGCTCTTTATCGAGCATTTCTGGGGATTCGCCATTATTAAATCTTTGTTGATAAGTATTGGCAATCCAATACCTAGAAGAATCCATGGTATGAATTTCATCGGCTAACATTAACTTGCCATTTAAGAGACCAAATTCATATTTTGTATCGACTAGTAACAAACCAAACTTAGCAACTCGCTCCTGCCCTAATTTAAAAAGATGCAAGGCTGCTTCTTTGGCTTGCTGCCAGATCTTTGGATCAACAATTCTAGATGAAAGAATCTCGCTTTCAGAAATTGGCAAATCATGCTCTCCCTGCTTTGCCTTGGTTGATGGGGTTATAATAACTTCGGGTAATTTTTGAGAAGCCTTTAATCCACTAGGTAATTTGATTCCACTAATTTCTTTTCCAGCTTCGTAATCACGCCAGGCACTACCAGTGATAAAAGAACGTACGATAATCTCGATAGGCAAGATCTCACAATTTCGAGCAATCATTACATTTGGATCAGGAACATCAATAATATGATTGGCTATTATATCTTTTGATAGATCAAACCATTTTACAGCCATCTGATTAAGGATTTGGCCCTTAAAGGGAATGCTAGTAACAACAACATCAAAACAGCTAAGCCGATCAGATGTAATTAAATATCTGACATCGCCATTTGTATAATTATCCCGAACTTTACCTTGGTATTTTGATCCAAGAAATTCAAAGTTAGTCTCAGATAGTACATACTTTAGTTGTTCTTTTATTAATGCATCATTAATCATACTTACCTTTCAATTAGATTTACTTACTCCTAAATGGTTTTTACCTTTTCCTTCTTTCTTTCTTTTCTCTTTCTTCTCCATTTTCTCTGACTCATACTCACCAGAGATTTTTATAAGATCCACATTACTTTTAATTGCTTGCCAATCTGAAATTTCAGAATTTGAATCTACAAGAATCTCTTTTTTCTTATACTTGGCTGTAATAAACTCAGTAACATACCGAGTAGTAAGATCCTTTCTATTCTCTAATTTTGATTTTAGATACAGGGCTACGGCATGATTATTAAGAATAGCACTGCGAAGATTTAAATTGTACTCAGCTTTTGTTACAAAAGAAGCTGCTTTTTGATAAGCCCAAAGAGCGCATTGAAGTTCGCCCGATTCAACTCCTTCAGAATTAATTGCTTCAATAAAATGCATATTCCCAAGTCGCCAAAGAGGAAATGCTTTATGAGAGTTTGTCGTCCATAGAGAATTTACAAGTCCTGCTGTCTTTAAAAAAGCTTGTTTTTGCCATTCTTGAGGCGAGAATTCTCCAGCTAATTCATAAGCTAAAAAGACATCGGAATGTGCATTTTCTCTAATTGGAAGGCCATATCGATTTGGAGAATCAATTAGATATAACTCACTTGCTTCGACAGTTGGCCAAGTTTCATTTTTAGTTAAGTCCTTAAGCTTTTTATTCTGACCACTTTGGAAAGTGACCCAAGCCCATGAACTCTTACCCCATATTAAAACGTCTTTATTTCTTTTATCAAGGATGCGAGAAGCCTCCTCAACTGTATCAACCGAATTGGGGTATCTAATTGCTTTTAATCCAGTGAGTGGTTCGAGGGAGTCAGTTACCTTCCCTCTGAATATACGACTCTCATTTTCTAAAGTATCGTCAGAAAATCGAGCAATATAAATTCCACCATTACTGAACATAGTTAAATTATATGAAGCGGTAACACCAAATACTCCCAAAAAAAATGCAGAAAAAATTATACCGCGGTTTAAAGATTTTCCATAAATTGACAAACCATATAGGCATAATAAAAATAACGGCAGAGTGACAAGTTGGGCTAAGGAAAGATCCACGGCAAAGGATCGCAAGGTCATAAATAAAATGACCGCTGTTGAAAAGATAATAACTCTTATTTTATAAGACATGGACAGATGGTAATAAAAAGTAAGAAAAGAAGATAACTATAACAAGTGACGGAAAATACGCAGCGATCTCAGGGTCGGCTCTTTAGTGAGTGAAATAGTTTATGATCGCTTCGGAATTATGGCACTTACTATAATTTGTTAAATTTCTTCTAAGGCAATGTCCCCTGTTTGTACTTTTAGCTCAAGTAGAGAGTATAGATCAAAGTTTGAATCAGGATTTTTCATCTTTGAGAACTCATCCTCGGTAATTCCTATGTAATGAATCCCCCTGGCATTCAAAAATGACTTAGCGGCATTCCTTTTATTAACCTGAATTACATCAATGAGATTGGTAAAACCTGGCACGAAATCAACCACAAGTTTAGGCTTAAATGCCTCATCAGTGATAGCAAATAGGCATTTATATTCAGCTACCCAGGAAGTTTCATCCTCTTCAAATTCATCTTCTAATGGAAAATCTCCGTCACATATGGCCGAAGCACTCATTCCATAAATAACCCTATCATTCCCAAAACAGGTACATAAAAGTCTAAAAAGTTGAGCTTCGTGTAATTCTAAAGTGACCATATAATAAGTATTATAGTAAATTTCAAAAGT
>JAWXBT010000145.1:0-11846 GCA_034440315.1 bacterium | reverse complement strand
TGACTTAGTCTCCATTGCCATATCTTGTGATTCGGCAAAGACTTTTGAAAAACACTATAGAGCACCAGCTTCACATTTATCTTTGCAAATGCAGATGCCATCAGTTCCAACTCCTTCGCAATTTTCATCTGCCTCACATCCGTTATTTGGAACTGAGCCTGGGGCACTACATTCACTGAGAATTGAACTGCAAAGCCCACCAGAGGAACCACCATCACCTGAACCAGGAATTCCAGAAGTAGAGCTGTTTTGTGGGTTAGGTATTTGTGTCATTGAGGGAGAAGGAGATGCATGAGGAAATAGCTCATTAATATCTACACATTCGCAATAGGTTTTGCTGCGAAGAAAGCAGCAAATCTATTCAACGAAGGATACCCCAAAACCACCACCATAAAGGTGATGAAAATGATAAGAAAACGAATTGGGATATTTTTTTGCATTTTTTTCAGTGAAAATTCTCTGTAATTAAGATGGTTTTAAAAGACCAGACGATTCAGTCAGATTCTTTGACTAACTATTTGAAATTATGCGTGATTGTCCTATAATTGATTGTTTTTTATTAATTTATTTATGTTTCACGAGCCCTTCCAAATGAAATTGAATGAGTTAAGATTCAGAATAAAAATTGGAAACTTAGAATTCTAGGCAAATTAAAAATGAAAGTTGGATTTTTATCCCGAGCTGGAATTTTCACCCTTCTTTCCCTTCTTACTTTTTATATTTATCAAATTAACCAATCCATTTTCCCGACAAAGGGTTTGATGGCCTTATTTCTTTTTTTTGCTACTTTTTTATTTGGGATAACTCAGATTTCAACAGAGGATGACCTAACTAAGTTTAAAAAAATTGATATCAAATTTTGGCTTTGTGTTGTAATTTTTTTTGCTGCCTTAATTCGTCTCTGCGTAATTGATTTTGGACTACCCGATCAGAGATTTCATTCTGATGAATCGGGAAAGATTAAAATAATAAACGAGATGTTAAGTGGTCACAGTCTTAACTCGAAACATTTTCTTAATCCTTCTTTGCTTTTATACTTAACTATGCCGATTTCCTATGTTTTTGACTGGATAGTATATCCTATTCAATGGGACTGGAGTGCTCGCACTATTTTAGCTGGAAGGATTGTTTCCTGCTTTGCTGGTATCGCAACTGTGCCTCTTACTTATTTAATTGCCAAGAAGATTACAGGTAAGTTTGGAGCTCTTTTTGCGGCAGCAATTTTTGCATTTGCTCCTTTGGCAACTACTACTTCACGATATTTAACGGAAGATAGTCTAATGACATTTTGGGTGGCGGTTGTTGCTCTCTTAGTTTTAAAATCTATCAAAGAAAACTCCCCTAAGTTTTTAGTTCTGGCTGGTGCATGTGTAGGTCTTGCAGCATCAAGTAAATATCCAGGCGGCTTAACAGCAATTTTTCTGGCAGTATCACCTTGGATTGTTTCAAAAAAGATAATCCCAGATCGAAAATTTTTTATATGGGGCTGTCTCGCTGTGCTTACGAGTCTATTAATATTCTTTGCCATAAATCCACATATTTACCTTGATTTACATCTGTTTTTTCATGATTTGGAACAAGAGCGATTGAATATGAACAATGTTCTTGCAGAGAAGATTCTTCTGAGCCAAAGCTTATTTATGTTTGGAATTGTAAAATTTTTAGATCCTGGTCTGACAACTATAGGACTTTTTCTTTCAATTTTAGGATTTGCTGCCTTAGTAAAGCTAAGTTTTAAAAAACCAGAATGTATTATTATTGTTTTAGGAATTATTGTTTTTTACATTGTTGCTGAAGGAACGCGGGCTAATAATGCACGATACTTACTTCCCACTCTGCCCTTTCTTTCAGTTTGCATAGGATATCTAATTAATAATTTGATATTAGAATACCGTAGATTGGGAATAGTTATTGGCGTTACAATTTTAGTATTAATATCTTCAAGAAGCACAGCTTTGGCTTTTAGTCTTAAGAAAGATACTCGAGATCTGATGAAAGAATGGATTGAAGCCAACATTCCTAAGGGATCAAAGATCGTTGTGCCATTTAAGGGTTATGCTCCGATGTTGTCGGATGATGACTATAGGATTGTATACCTCAAGGGAAATATACCTGACTACCTTAAGCCTAAATATTTTGAAGCGATAAAAGCTGATTATGTAATTATGTCTTCACTTTATCACAATCGATTTCTCTCCGAATTTAATCCTGAGGAAAAAGAGGGAAAGATTATAATGAAGATCCTAACTTCTTATAAATTGGTTGCGCAGTTCGTAAAGCCAGGCCTTGAGTATGGTTACCATAATCCAGATATTAGACTTTTGAAGATTGAGCCTCTATCTCGCAGGAAATTAGGGACGGAGCCCAATTATTTGATCAAATAATTGGGCTCCGTCCCTAATTTCCTGGGTCCTCTTGACCTTTTTCCAATAATTTAGTCTTATTGCACGCGCGCTGCGAACAATGCACGTGTATTTAAAATTTGTATTTTAAACATAAAGATTTCAGATACTTAAAAGTGGCAGAAATTCTAAAAACTTTCGATCTCGACCTTCTTGATGGCTACATGATTTTGGTTTGTGCCGCACTATTTGTGGTTTTGTGGTTGGTGCTTGAGAAAATTCTTTTTATCCCTTTTCTAAATCTGATTGCCGCTCGCGAAAAAGCAACTGTAGGTGTTGAGGCCGATGCACAGGACGCATATCAAAAAGCCCAAGTTGGAGAGCGCGATTATCAATCTAAAATCACGGAAGCTCGTCAAATTGCAATGGAGAAAAAACTTAAAGAACTTGACTTAGCTAAGAAAGAATCTGACGCAATAATTTTAAAAGCTGAAAGCGAAGCTGAGCAACTGGTTAGTGCAGCTAAAGCTGAAACAAAAATTAACGCAGAAAAAGCACGCAAAGATACAATGGCCCAAGCCGAAAGTTTAGCTTCGGAGCTGACTTCTAAGTTAAAAGAGCCTCCATCAATAGTTGGGATTTCATTGAATTAAAAAGAAATGGCTTTAGAAATGAGATTAATAAAAAAAGCAAAAATTTCAATTTTTCTGATAAGCACAGCTACTATTCCAAGCTTTGCTTTTGCTTCTGATGCAGCCGCCCACCACCCCAGTGTTTCAGATCTTATTTTGCCAGCAATGAATTTTGCTCTCTTCCTCGTTATAATGGTGAAGCTTTTAAAGACTCCACTTCAGACTCAACTTCGGGCAAGAAAAGATAATGTCGAATCACATATTAAGCGCGCTGCTATGCAGTGGGATCGAGCACGACGACAACTTTTAGATGTTCAACGCCGTTTTCATTCTCTAGATGGAGAGATGAAGGAACTTACCATGCGAATTGCAAGCGAAGGTAAGAAAGAGGCTCAAGGTATTGTGGCTGATGCAAAGAGTAAGGCTGATGCCATAATCAGGCGCGCAAAGGATTCTTCTGAATCGGAGAGAAAAACAACGGAAGCTCAGATTAGAGTCGAGTTGGCACAAGCAGTTCTAAAATTAGCTTCTGAAAAACTTTCAAAAGAGATTACTGAATCTTCAGATAAACAACACAGAGAAAGAGCATTAGAAGGATTAAGAGCTATTTCGTAGAGATTTAAAGATGGCACATGAGTTTGGAAAAGTTGGAATGAAGTATGCTCGGGCTCTATTTGAGTCCGTTGAGCCAAGCCAATTAGAAAGCTTTAGCATAGCATTAGCCACATTGAGTGCTGTCTGGGAAAGCTCAATTGAAATACGAGCTGCACTTTTGAATCCTGCAATTTCATTTGAACAGAAAGATAAGATAGCTCAGCAAATCGCAGAGGTAATTAAGCCAGGTGATAAAACAATTTCAAATTTCATCTCCTTACTTTCTGAAAGTAAACGCGCCTCTTTGATTCCTGAAATTGCTCTTCAGTTTGAGGCTTTAGTTAATGAACTAAAGAAAAGTTTGTCACTAGAGATCACTTCGGCTTTTTTGCTTAGTGCAGATGAGAAAGCAGAATACGAAGATAAGATCAAAAAAGATTTTGGATCGCTAGCCAAGGTTGAATGGAAAGTAGATGCTTCTATTATTGGTGGCATGGTGATTAAGAGTGGAGATCGCTTAATTGATAGTTCAATTAAAGGATCTTTAGAAAGAGCAACGAATCAGTTGCTGGCTTAGTAAAAGTTTATAGAAAAAGAGAGAAATACGCATGAATATTAAAGCTGATGAGATAAGCAAAATAATCAAGGAAAGGATTAAAGACTTTTCCTCTGTGCAAGAAGCTTCCGAAACTGGTTTCGTGCTAACTGTTGGTGACGGAATTGCTCACGTACACGGTCTATCAAAAGTGGCTTACTTTGAGCTAGTTGAGTTTCCAAACGGCATCATGGGAATTGCCATGAGCTTGGAAGAAGACAACGTGGGTGTGGTTATCATGGGTGATACCACTAAAATTGGTGAAGGTGACGTTGTTAAGAGAACTGGACGTATTGCTGACGTGCCAGTGGGTGAAGAATTAATTGGTCGTGTTGTTGATGCTCTTGGAAATCCAATCGATGGTTTGGGAGAAATTAAAACTAAGCAACGTTCCCGCTTGGAAGTTAAAGCTCAAGGTATTGTAAAAAGAAAATCAGTTCATGAACCGATGCAAACTGGAATCAAAGCTATTGATGCAATGATCCCAGTTGGTCGTGGACAAAGAGAGTTGATTATCGGCGATAAGAAAACTGGAAAGTCCGCTGTAGCTCTTGATACGATCATTAATCAAAAGGGAAATGGCGTAATTTGTATTTATGTTGCTATCGGACAAAAACGTTCTTCTGTTGCTCAAGTTGTTGAGAAACTTAAAGAGCACGGTGCAATGGAACATACCATTGTTGTTGCCGCTACAGCTTCTGAGCCAGCTCCGCTTGCATTCTTAGCTCCATATTCTGGCTCGGCAATTGGTGAATACTTCATGTTTAAAGGCAAACACGTTCTTATCGTGTTTGATGATCTTTCTAAACATGCCGCTTCTTACCGAACAATTTCGCTTTTACTACGACGTCCTCCAGGTCGTGAAGCTTATCCTGGCGACGTTTTTTATCTACATTCAAGACTTTTAGAGAGATCTGCTAAATTGTCAGATGCAATGGGTGCGGGATCAATGACTGCTTTGCCAATCATCGAAACTCAGGAAGGTGACGTTTCAGCTTACGTTCCAACAAACGTAATTTCTATTACTGACGGTCAAATTTATCTTGAAGCAGATCTTTTCTACTCAGGTGTAAGACCAGCCGTTAACGTAGGTTTGTCAGTATCGCGTGTGGGTGGTGCTGCTCAAATTAAAGCCATGAAGAAGATCTCTGGAACTCTTCGTCTTGATCTAGCTCAGTATCGTGAGAAGCAAGCCTTTGCTCAATTCGGATCTGACTTAGATGCCGCAACTCAAGCTCAGCTTGCTCGTGGACAGAGACTTATTGAAATCTTAAAGCAAGATCAATATAAGCCGATGCCAGTTCAGTTGCAGGTAATCAGCGTTTTTGCTGCAAATAGCGGCTTTTTGGATGGTTTAGAGATTGATCAAATTAGACCGTATGAAGCAGCTCTTCATGCCCACTTACTCTCAAATCATAATGATATCCTTGAGTCTATTAGAACCAAGGGGAATTTAGATGATGAGATGAGCGCAAAACTTAAGGGCATATTCTCTAAGTTTACTCCGGAGTTCGTTGCTGGATTATCAGCAGGAGCAAGTTCCGTAGGTAACAAAAATAGCGAAGCGCAAAGAGCTCAAGCAGCAGCAAATCATTAATTTTAAGCTTTAAGCATTGAAATAAATGGCTGGATTAAAAACAATTAAAAGACGGCTCGTATCGATTAAGAATACACGACAGATTACTCGCGCCATGAAGCTCGTATCTGCCGCAAAGCTCAATCGTGCACAGGAGGCGGTTGCAAGATCTCGCGAGTATTCAAATGCTTTAAATAAAGTTATCTCAGCTATCCTTGCTGAAATGGGAGCAGGGGATATTAGTCATCCACTTATGACTCCGCGTGAAGAAGTTAAGAATATTAAATTGCTAGTGATTGGTGGTAGTCGCGGTCTTTGCGGAGCTTTTAACACTAACATCAATAAAGCCGTTGAAGGTTTTCTTAAAGAAAGAAAGGGTGGAAATTACAGTATTGATGCTGTTCTTGTTGGCAGAAAACCGGCTGAATATTTTCGTCGTATGAATTATAAGTTCTCAAAATCCTACGAGAAATTACCCGAAAATCCAAATCTTTGGCCACTACAAGAAATCGCCCAGGATTTAGAAATTGATTACATAAGCGGTCGAGTTGATGAAGTCTATTTAGTCTACACAAACTTTAAAAGTGTCATGACTCAGAAAGTAAAAGTTGAAAAGCTACTTCCATTTCAACTTGATGCAGCAGATCTAAAAGTTGCTAATGAAGCCGAAGGGTCTGGACTTACAATTTATGAACCATCGAGTGAAAAAGTTTTTGCAAGATTAATTCCAAGACTTATGCGCATGAAGATTCAACAGGCTGCTCTTGAAGAAAAAGCAGGCGAGCATGCCTCGCGAATGACAGCCATGGATTCAGCAACTAAAAATGCGGGAGAGCTGCGAGAGAAGTTACAACTTGCTCATAACAGATTACGACAAAGTAATATTACATCTCAGTTGCTTGATGTTGTTGGTGGTGCCGAGGCACTTAATTAATGCTTTGAGGAACGCGGCACTAGTTAATTTGAAAAACAGATTTTTGATAAAAGTAGGGAATACAAATGGTGAATAAAAACGGAATAGGCAGAAAGGGCAAAATAATACAGGTCCTTGGAGCCGTCATTGACGTAGAGTTTACAAGAGAAGTTGGAATTCCAGCTATTTATGATGCTCTCCTTGTAACTAATCCAAACATTGATAGCACTCCAAATAATTTAACTTTGGAAGTGGCTCAACATCTTGGTGATAGCCGAGTGCGTTGTATCGCCATGGACTCATCCGAGGGATTAGTAAGAGGCCAAGAAGTTATTGATACTGGTGCACCAATCTCAATGCCAGTTGGACCAAAAACTTTAGGTCGTATCATGGACGTTATCGGCCGCCCAGTTGATGAAGCTGGACCGATTGATTCAGATACACGTTGGGCAATTCATAGACCAACTCCAAGTTTCGAAGAGCAATCAACATCTAAAGAGATGCTTGAAACTGGAATCAAAGTAATTGACCTTCTCGCTCCTTACGTTAAAGGTGGCAAGATCGGATTATTCGGTGGTGCTGGAGTAGGAAAGACAGTTATCATTATGGAGCTCATCAACAACATTGCAAAAGCGCACGGTGGATATTCGGTGTTCGGTGGTGTGGGTGAAAGAACTCGTGAAGGAAACGATCTTTGGCACGAAATGAAAGATTCAGGCGTATTGGATAAAGCCGTACTTGTTTACGGACAGATGAATGAGCCGCCAGGCGCACGTTTTAGAGTAGGTCTTTCAGCTCTTACATGTGCTGAATACTTCCGTGATCAAGAAGGCCGCGACGTATTATTGTTTATCGATAATATCTTCCGCTTTATCCAAGCTGGTTCTGAAGTATCCGCCCTTTTGGGACGTATGCCTTCAGCCGTAGGATATCAGCCGACATTGGCTACGGACGTTGGGCAGTTGCAAGAGAGAATTACTTCTACAACTAAAGGATCTATTACTTCAGTTCAGGCTGTGTATGTGCCGGCTGATGACTATACAGATCCAGCTCCAGCCGTTACTTTTGCTCACTTGGATGCTACAACTGAACTTTCTCGTGCAATTGCTGAGAAAGGAATTTATCCAGCGGTAGATCCTTTGACTTCGTCCTCAACAATCTTAGAGCCAGGTATTTTGGGCGAAAGACATTATAACGTTGCAAGAAAAGTTCAACAGACTTTACAACGGTATAAAGATCTCCAAGATATTATCGCGATCTTAGGTATGGATGAGTTGTCAGAGAGCGATAAGCTAGTTGTTTCCAGAGCCCGTAAAATCGAGCGGTTCTTATCTCAGCCGTTTCACGTTGCTGAGGCTTTCACAGGTTCCCCAGGAGCATATGTGAAGGTGGAAGATACGATTAATGGCTTTGAGGAATTAATTGAAGGTAAATGCGATGACCTTCCTGAGCAAGCCTTCTACCTAGTTGGTACGATGGCAGATGCCAGAGCTAAAGCTGCTAAGTTAGCTGAGCAATTTGCAAAGGCTGCTTAGTATTTTCTGTGAACTCCCTGGCTTGACTTCGACGAGCTCAGGCCAGGGAGCTTGTCGAACGTAGGGCCAAGGAGAAAACATGGAAAATAGTTTCAAATTAGAAATCTTAGTCCCTTCAGGGAAAATAGTTTCGACTGACGTATCAGCAGTTACGATCCCAACTGAGATGGGCGAAGTTGGGATTTTGCCCGGGCACGCATCTTACGTTACCACCTTAGGTGTAGGACTTCTTGAATATACATCCGTCGATGGTCGCACAATAAAATCCATGGTCGTTGCTGGCGGAATCGCTCAATTTGCTGGCGATACTTTACGCATTCTCGCCGACACCGTTGATGAAAAAGATAAAGTTACCAAAGGCGATTACGATAAAGATCGCTCAACTCTCGAAACCGCAATTTCAAATGTCGATACCACCACCCCAGAATGGACCGCGAATAAAAGTAAGTTGGAGAGAATCAACGCGATTGATGCGTTGATGGCTAGGAATGATAGATCGAATGGTTTGGCGAGTTAGAGAAATCACTTCATGCAATTTAGGTAGAGGATTGTTAGGATTCTCGAAGGCCCACAACTTTAATGATCCTATTTACAAGGTCAATTACCGTCAAGTAGAGCACTCCTGTTCAACCTGATCGCTAATCCTCTCTGCTATAAAGATGTCAGTCTCAGGTGGTGCTTTTTAAAAGGTATTTACGCTAAGTATACATATGACTCTTCAAAGAGTAGCTAAAGGTGGCAAGTAATTAATTTAATAGGGTAATAAGGGGCTGAACCAAATTTTTACAACTTATCCCACTATAGGTAAATTTCGTAATTTAAGCCTAAATCACCCTTCTTGCCCCTTGATATGTGCTTCTTAGTCATTTAAGTTTCATAACAATTGAACTAATTTTGACAATTGAACTAATTTTGTTTTTTAGTTTTAATGGAGTATTTTTTTATGAAGACTAGCAGTGTAGTGTCTTCCGTTTTATCGTTTTTAACATTGATTTTACCACATTTAGTTTATGCACAAATAGCACCAAGTTACCGCATAGTACCTCTTGGCAACTTCGCGCCTAGCGGTGGAAGTTATAGTTATCGAATGAGCGATTCCGGCGATCTTATGACCGGTATCTCTAGGTTGAACTCGCAATCTCCGTATACTCCTTTTATTTACACTCGTTCAGGAGGTTATTCTAATCCAGGATCGCCAGCCGGAGCCCCCTATTCTTGGGGACAATCAATAAATGATTCAGGAAGGACATTAGTTATCGTGGCATCTCGTTCCTATATTTACACTCGCGTAAATTCCTCTTACCAAGAGATTATGAATCCATTCGGCGGTACTAGTGTTGGAGTACTAGATATAAACAATAATAATTTAGTTGTCGGATCTGCACGTGACTCATTAAATCAGTTACGGGCTTTTCTTTGGAATAATGGCGTAGTGACGGATCTGACCGCCCTTTATGGCATAACTAATGCCATAAATATTAACAATGATGGCGACATTGCATGCTCAATAACAACAACTTACACCCAAGGCTGCGTTATCATTGATGGCATATTACATATGATTAATACTAGTGGATCTCAAGGAGGCATTCCTCTCGGTATGAATAATTTGGGTACAGTAGTAGGATCTTCTGGTGATATAACCGGTCTTGCACGTGGCTTTAAGTACGATGGTGTTTCTCAACTATTGCCTATAATAAACAATTTCAATCCAGCTCACCCTAAAGACATAAGTGATTGTGGACAGATTGTAGGTACAGGATTCACAATGCCACCCAACGCCTTATTTAGTCGTGCATTTATCATGTCGAATTCAGTGATTGTAGATCTTAATACTCGTATACCAGCAAACTCGGGTTGGATACTGCAAGATGCTGTAGATATAGCTAAAACTAATGGACGAATCCTTATAAACGGCACGCTGAATGGTGAATTTAGATCTGCCATATTGATTCCGATTGGTGGTGGTACTTGCCAATAAGATTTGTATTGATTTGAAGGATTGCCTTTATTGTAAGGTTACTGCTGAAAGTATTGCTAATGCAGTTTACCAAGAATTGAATTAGATGCTCAGACATGATTTACTCCCATTCCTAATTATCAAATTAAATTATGTCGCCATCTCCATCATCGGATTCTCAAAACCCTGAGGAAAGTGCTCAGGTACCTATTAATAGAGCAGATCCCATCGAACCTGCATCAGCATCCTTTCCCTCTCGGATTCAGACTGGGGAAAAGCTTGCTTATGGAATCAACAAAGGGGATCGAATCGGACCTTATCAAGTAATTGACTTCCTCGGTCGTGGCGGCTTCGCGCAGGTATTTTTAGGGGTGGATAGTCTTGGAAAGCAAGTTGCGCTTAAGCTAGGTGATGTTGCCGGAGGTGGGCTATATGTAAAACGATTATTGGAGATTACTTCCAAAAGAAATGCTTATGGTGTTAGTCCCGATGAATCACCAGCCGACGCTATTTCTTTTCATGAGAATGGAGCTCGATTAAAGTTTCTTGATAAGTATGAAATTGAGGATCTTATTCGCGCCGAACATCAATTGTTGTGCAAAATTAAAAATAAAAGTGTAGTAAAAGTGATGCCGGAACTTTACTCTCATGACGATCGTCCGGTCATAGCTATGAATTTTGAAAGAGGAAAAACCCTTTGTGAGATACTTCGGCGTAAAGAGTGCGTAGAGCTTCACTGGTTTCTTGGCATAACCAGGGATCTTCAAAAGCTCCATGATTCTGGAGAAATGAGTGCCCACAGAGATCTAAAGCCAGAGAATATAATTATCAAGAAAACGAGCGCGACAACTAAAGCAATGTTGATCGATCCCTCTCCAGTAATCAAAAATGGCAAGATATTTATTACCTCTTTACATTACAATCCATTACTTTACCGTGACTCGCGAGCAGATGTGATGGGTATCGGTGTTATGCTTTACGAAATTTTGAGTGGAGAGTTGCCGTTTGACGAAGTTCCTTGGAAGTATGCGGACACGGATATGAATGAGGTTAAAGAGTTGGAACTTCAAAGTTTTTTAACATATCCGCCTATCAAAATTTTACCTGAGAATAAGAGTTTAGATTCTAAGAATGTTCGAGAACTAAATCCGAATGCCTCCGATGATCTCGTTCGCATAGTTAATCTATGCCTCACAGGTCAGCCAGGATATACTCTCAAAAGACTCGAAGAAGATTTCGTTAGGTTTTTAAAGAAAAAAAATCCGTAATATTGAATCCATGGGTGCATGTCTCAAACGGCAACGTCCCAAATCTCCATGTGAAAAACTATTCCACGTTCTGGATCGAATAACTTAGCCAAGCGATTTTGAGGAAGAAGTTTGGGACGTGCCCCGCTACTGTCCTCAACTTCCGCTGCGGCTCCGCTAGTTGTTCGATCGGATATTCCGTTTCTGCTACCCTTGATTCCTCCCGTTCCCTTGAGTTTAGCGATTATGATGAACTCGAAGACATCGCTGTCTTAGTAGGGGTTGAGTTGGTTGAGGTGAAGTAGTTCAAAAAAATTGGGGCGTTGGTTGGGAGCCGACGCCCTACTGTGTAGTAAGTCAATATCCGAAAAATACATTTGCGGTTCTGAGCTTATGTTCCGTATAAACCTGCAGAATATTTTGGGGCGCATCTATAGTGGTACCTATATAGT